>NZ_JBVIIM010000010.1:0-32785 GCF_055569765.1 Streptomyces sp. NPDC031365
TTCTCAAGGAACGGACGCTTCCTTCGTACTCACCCTCTCGGGCTTTCCTCCGGGCGCTTCCCTTCGGTGTTTCCGACTCTATCAGATCTTTCCGATCCGATTTCCTCGGCGCTTTCCAGGTCAACGCTTTCGCGCTTCCCTTTCCGGCGGATCCGACTCTATCAGATCCTTTCGGTCCTGATTCCCGGTCAGAGCGGGTTGCCTTCCCGGCCGTTGGGCCGTTCCGGCGAGTGAGACGTTAGCGGATTCCCGGCTCCCGACCTAATCGGGGTCCTACTCCCTTTCGGGCGCGGATTCCTCATTTCGCGAATACGCACGCCATTGACGCGTCGGCAGACAGACTACCGCCGTCGATCAGGAGTGGTACTTGCGGAATGGCTGCCCGGGGACCGACCGGAGTCGGCGCTCACGTCGGACAACTCGGAGAACACTACGGATCCCACCGGGGTGTGTCAACTCGCTGCCCGGCCGCACCACCGGGGCGTAGTGTGGCTCCCATGACCACGCGTACGTACAGCCAGTTCTGGTGGGCCGCCTGACGGCGGCCGTTGCTACGTATGCACCCAACGGCCGCCGCCTCGGCGGCCGTTTTGTTTTCTCCCTCCAGGACTCCGAGGGGCGGCCGGCCGGGGACGGCGGTCTCTGCCAGGAGAGGGACAAGAGATGACACGGGTCTTCAGTGGGGTCAAGCCGACCGGACATCTGACGCTGGGGAACTACCTGGGCGCCATGCGGCAGTGGGCCTCGGTCGACCAGCACCACTCGGACGCGGTGTTCTGTGTGGTCGATCTGCACGCGCTGACCGTGGACCACGATCCCGGGCGGGTGCGCAGGCTGAGCCGGCAGGCGGCGACGTTGCTGCTCGCGTCCGGATTGGATCCGGAGCTCTGCACGGTGTTCGTGCAGAGCCATGTGGACGAGCACGCGCGGCTGTCGTACCTGCTGGAGTGCGTGGCCACGGACGGTGAGATGCGCCGGATGATCCAGTACAAGGAGAAGGCGGCCCGGGAACAGCGGCGGGGCGGGAGCGTGCGGCTGTCGCTGCTGACGTATCCGGTGCTGATGGCGGCGGACATCCTGGCGTACGGGGCCGACGAGGTGCCGGTCGGGGACGACCAGGCGCAGCACGTGGAACTGACGCGGGATCTCGCGGTGCGCTTCAACCAGCGGTACGGGCATGCCTTCGTGGTACCGCGGGCCACGCATCCGAAGGTGGCGGCGCGGGTGATGAACCTGCAGGAGCCGACGTCGAAGATGGGGAAGAGCGACGACACCGGGCCGGGGATCGTTTACCTGCTGGACGAGCCGGACGTGGTGCGCAGGAAGCTCATGCGGGCGGTGACCGACAGCGGGCGGGAGGTCGTGTACGACAGGGATGCCTCACCGGGGGTGGCGAATCTGCTGGAGATTCTCGCTGCGTGCACGGGTGGGAACCCGGAGGCGTTGGCCGGTGTATATGAGTCGTACGGGGCTTTGAAGAGGGACACCGCGGAGGCCGTGGTCGAGGTGTTGAGGCCCGTGCAGGAGAGGCACAAGGAGTTGTGCGCGGATCCGGGCCATGTGGAAGGGGTGCTGCGGGATGGTGCGGAGCGGGCGCGGGGTATGGCTCGGCCGACCGTGGATGCCGCTTATCGGGCGATCGGGCTGTTGCCCGCGGGGTCGGATACCGGGGCGCCCGTGCTGAACGCGGCCCGGTAGGCACGAGGGCTGGTGGCGAGGCGCGATGCGAAGTGCTGGCGCATGGTGACCTCGCTGCCGAAGCCTGCCCGGCGGGCCACCTCGGGCATGGGGAGGTCGGTGCGTTCGAGCAGACGCTGGGCCCCGGCGATGCGCTGGTCGAGGAGCCAGCGCAGTGGAGTGGTGCCTGTGGCCGCGGCGAAGTGGCGGGCGAAGGTGCGCGGGGACATGCCGGCGTGGGCGGCCAGATCGGCGACCGTGAGCGGCTCGTGGAGGTGACGCAGGGCGTGCTCGCGTACGGCGGCGAGCGCGTCGGCGTCCCGGTCGGTGCGTGGGGTCGGGTGCTCGACGAACTGTGCCTGGGTTCCGGTGCGGAAGGGTGCTGTGACCATGGAGCGGGCGATCGTGGCGGCGGCTTCGGCTCCGTGGGCCAGGCGGATCAGGTGGAGGCAGAGGTCGATGCCGGCGGCGGTGCCGGCCGCGGTCCAGATGTTGTCGTCCTCGATGAACAGGGCGTCGGGGACAAGGGTGACGTGGGGGTGGTGCGCCCGGAAGAGGTCAACCAGGTTCCAGTGGGTGATGGCACGGCGGCCGTCGAGCAGGCCCGCCTGGGCGAGGGTGAAGGCACCGCCGCAGAGGGCGGCGAGGGTGGTGCCGCGGGCGTGGGCGTGGCGGAGGGCGTCGAGGACGGTGGGTGGTGCGGGGGTGAGGTGGTCGTCGAGGCCGGGAACGACGACCAGGTCGGCGTCGGTCAGCCACGTGAGGGGGCGGTCGGGGAGGAGGGTGAGTCCGCCGCGCATGAGGACGGGGGTGGTGTCGACGGCGACGCGGTGCAGGTCGAAGGCGGGGGCGCCGCGGTCGGTGCGGTCAGGGCCCCAGACTTCCGTGATGACGGAGACGTCGAAGGCGCGGATGCCGGGGAAGGCGACGAGGGCCACGCGATACGGGGCTGCCATGGATGGCAGTAAACCATCGATCGCTGACTTTCGGAGCTCTGGGAGCCGTTGCTGCCGGGCGGCACGATCGGGTGCATGGACATCGCGCAGAACGCAGCACTGGTGGTCGTGGACGTGCAGAAGGGTTTCGAGGAGGTCGACTTCTGGGGGACGCGCAACAACCTGGCGGCGGACGACAACATCGCCGGCCTCATCGACGTATGGCAGTCGACCGGTCGGCCCGTCGTCTTCGTGCGGCACGACTCGGTCAAGCCCGGGTCGCCGCTGCGGACGGGGTACGCGGGCAACGGGTTCAAGGATTACGTGGAGCGGCGGCGCGGGAAGGGAGGCGGGGCCGAGCTCCTGGTCACCAAGACGGTGAACTCGGCGTTCCTCGGGACGCCGGACCTGGGCGCCTGGCTGCGGGAGGCGGGGATCTCGCAGGTGGTGCTGGCCGGGATCCAGACGAACATGTGCGTCGAGACGACGGCACGGATGGGCGGGAACCTCGGGTACGAGGTCGTGGTCGCGTTCGACGCGACGTACACCTTCGGCCTGGAGGGGCCCTTCGGCTGGCGGCAGAGCGCGGACGAGCTGGCGCGTGCGTCGGCCGTGTCACTGCACGGGGGCGGGTTCGCGGCGGTGGTGACGACCCAGGACGTCCTGACCGCCGTGAAGTGAGTCCCCGCGCGGGGACTGTGCGGGCCGTCAGTCCTTGGTGCCGCTCGCGAGTTCGCGGCTGCGGTCGCGGGCGGCTTCGAGGGCGGCGATCAGGGCTGCTCGTACGCCGTGGTTCTCGAGTTCGCGGATGGCGTTGATGGTGGTGCCGGCGGGGGAGGTCACGTTCTCGCGCAGTTTGACGGGGTGTTCGCCGCTGTCGCGGAGCATGGTCGCGGCGCCGATCGCGGACTGGACGATCAGGTCGTGGGCCTTGTCGCGGGGCAGGCCGAGCAGGATGCCGGCGTCGGTCATGGCTTCGACCAGGTAGAAGAAGTACGCCGGGCCGGAGCCGGAGAGGGCGGTGCAGGCGTCCTGTTGGGACTCGGGGACGCGGAGCGTCTTGCCGACGGCGCCGAAGATCTCCTCGGCGTGGGTGAGATGGTCGGCGGTGGCGTGGCTTCCGGCGGAGATGACCGACATGGCCTCGTCGACGAGGGCGGGGGTGTTGGTCATGACGCGGACGACCGGGGTGCCGGTGGCGAGGCGTTCCTCGAAGTAGGACGTCGGGATTCCTGCCGCGCCGCTGATGACCAGGCGGTCGGCGGGGACGTGGGGGGCGAGTTCGTCGAGGAGCGTGCCCATGTCCTGCGGCTTGACCGTGAGGATCAGGGTGTCGGCGGTCTTGGCGGCTTCCTGGTTGGAGACCGGGGTGACTCCGTAGCGGGTGCGGAGTTCTTCGGCTCGTTCCTGGCGGCGGGTGGTGACGAGGAGGTCGGCGGGGGCCCACCCCGCGCGGATCATTCCGCTGAGCAGGGCTTCGCCGATTTTGCCGGTGCCGAGGACTGCGACGTTCTGGGTCATGGCTGTTGGTGCCCCTCCGGGGGTGGGTCGTCCCTCGTCATCCTCGCATCCCGGGCGGGGGTGGGGTGAGGGCGTCCGAGGGGCGGGATGGTGGCGGTGGTGGGGTGCCCGCGCGGGGTTTTCGCCCCCGCCGCCCCTTCCCTTCCCTTCCCCTCCCTTCCCTTCCCCTCCCTTTTCTTCCCTTCCCCTCCCCGTCCCTGGGGCCGCTCCCCGACCCCGTGCGGCCCTGTGGGCCTCGTCCTCACAGCCGGACGGGCTGGAGGTGTTACGCCGTTCGGCGTTTCAACGTCGCCGCACCCAGGGTCAGGACCAGCAGGGCGCAGCCGGCGACGATCGCTGTGTCGCGGACGAAGGCTGCCGTCATATCGGTGTGTTTGAGGACCTCGTTCATGCCGTCGACGGCGTAGGACATGGGGAGGACGTCGGAGACGGCTTCCAGGACGGGGTGCATGGCGTCGCGTGGGGTGAAGAGGCCGCAGAGGAGGAGTTGGGGGAAGATCACCGCCGGCATGAACTGGACCGCCTGGAATTCCGAGGCCGCGAAGGCCGAGACGAAGAGACCGAGAGCCGTACCGAGGAGTGCGTCGAGGAGGGCCACCAGGAGGAGCAGCCAGGGACTGCCGGTGACGTCGAGGCCCAGGAACCAGACGGCGAGGCCGGTGGCGAGGGCGGACTGGATGATCGCCAGGGTGCCGAAGGCGAGGGCGTAGCCGGCGATGAGGTCGCCCTTGCCGAGGGGCATGGCGAGCAGGCGTTCGAGGGTGCCGGAGGTGCGTTCGCGCAGGGTGGCGATCGAGGTGACCAGGAACATCGTGATGAGCGGGAAGATCCCGAGGAGTGACGCGCCGATGTTGTCGAAGACGCGTGCGCTGGCGTCGAAGACGTAGCGGAGCAGGAACAGCATCACGCAGGGGATGAGGATCATCAGCGCGACGGTGCGCGGGTCGTGGCGGAGCTGGCGCAGGACCCGGACCGCGGTGGCGGTGGTGCGGGAGATGTTGAGGGCGCGCGGGGCGGGGGTGGCTGTGCTCATCGGGTCGTCTCCTTCGTACGGCCTGCCGCGATCGCCTCGTCGACCAGGTGCAGGAAGGCTCCCTCGACGGTTGCGGAGCCGGTGCGGCCGCGGAGGGCGTCGGGGGTGTCGTCGGCGAGGATCTCGCCCGCGCGCATGAGCAGGAGCCGGTGGCAGCGCTCGGCCTCGTCCATGACGTGGGAGGAGATCAGCAGGGTCGCGCCGCGTTCGGCGGCGAGGGTGTGGAAGAGCTGCCACAGGTCGCGGCGCAGGACGGGGTCGAGGCCGACGGTGGGTTCGTCGAGGACGAGCAGTTCGGGGGTGCCGAGAAGGGCGACCGCGAGGGAGACGCGGCTGCGCTGGCCACCGGAGAGGTTGCCGGCCAGGGCGTCGGCGTGGGTGGTGAGGTCGACGTCGGCGATGGCCCGGGTGACGTTCTCGTGGCGGCGGTCGGCGGCGGCCCGGCCGGGGTCGAGGATCGCGGCGAAGTAGTCCAGGTTCTGGCGGACGGTCAGGTCGTCGTAGACGGAGGGCGCCTGCGTGACGTAGCCGACGCGGGTGCGCAGGGTGGGGTGGCCGGCGGGGCTGCCGAGGACGTCGAGGGTGCCGGTGACCTTGGCCTGGGTGCCGACGACAGCCCGCATCAGGGTCGATTTTCCGCAGCCGGAGGGACCGAGGAGACCGGTGATCTGACCGCGCGGGACGGTGAAGTCGAGGCCGCGCAGGACGGTGCGGGGGCCTCGGACGACGGTGAGGCCCCGGGCGTGGACGGCCGGTTCCTCCGTGGGCCGGGAGGAGTAATTCATCATGTGATGAATACTGCTCCCGGCCCGGCGTGCCGTCAAGCCGTCGAGGTCCGGCGTGCGGGTGCGGGTGTGGTCGCGAGGAGGAGCAGGACGTTGTACGTCTCTTCGACGATCCCGTCCGGGAAGACCTCCAGGACGTGCCGTCGCTCCTCGGCGAGGTAGGCCGCGCTGCGCTCCTCGCCCTGTAGCAGGAACAGCGAATGGCTGCCGAGGTTGGCGAGGTGGGTGTCGAGAGGGACGCGACGGCTCCAGCGGACATCACGGCGGATCACCTCGAGATGTCCCGCGAAGTCGGCGGTATGGGCGTCGAGGGTGCGCTTCTCGGCGGAGGCGTCGAAGCCGAAGTGGCGGCCGGCGCGTTCGGCCGCCTCCGCGATCCACGGCACGTCGAGCGCGCTGGTGTTCCACCACAGGGCGAGTGCGCCGCCCGGGCGCAGGACCCTCACCGCTTCCGGGACGGCGCGGGCGGGGTCCGTCCAGTGCCAGGCCTGGGCGTAGGTGAGGAGGTCGGCGCGGTGATCGGCGAGGGGGAGGGCGTTGCCGCTGCCCCGGACGACCGGTACGCCGGGAAGCGTGCGGCGGAACTCGGCCGCCATGCCCTCACCGGGCTCGACGGCGACCACGTCGGCGCCGCGCGCGTGCAGGCGGGCGGTAGCTATGCCCGTACCCGCGCCGATGTCCACGACCCGGGAGCCGGCGAGGGGGCGGCCGGTCAGCTCCTCGATCCCGTCGAAGAGGGCGGGCGGGTAGGAGGGGCGACTGGCGGCGTACTGGCCGGCCGCGGCGTTGAAGGAGTGGGCCCGGGCGGTGTGGGTGACCTGATCGGCCCTCGGTGTCGTCATACGGCCATGGTGGCCGCGCGGCGGGAGGGCGCAGGGGGATTTCCGGTGGAATCAGGAGCGGCGGCGGCGCTTCCTGGACGGGTTGCCTGAGCGGCGGGTGACGCGCTTGTCGTACTCCTCGCGGGCCTTTTCGTACTCCGCGCGGTGGAGCTTCTCGCCCGGGGCCTCGGTGAGGGAACGGAAGAAGTAGGCGAGGAGGGAGCCGATGAAGCCGATGGACAGCAGGCCGCGGAGGGACGCCTGGCGGCCGGGGTCGGGGCGGGTGGTGAAGCCCGACCAGGTGTGGCGGAAGGCGAGCGAGCTGCAGATCGCGAACATCACGACCATGAGGAGCGAGACGAAGCTGCCGATGTCGGCGATCTGGAGCCCGTCGTAGGCGATGCGCAGCACGAAGCATGCGGCTGCCGCGGCGGCGAGGGACCCGACGGCGACGCCGATACGACGGGCGATGTATCCGCCCGAGTGGTCGACCCAGGTCGTGCCGAAGAAGCGGATGGGTTCGGGCTGGGGGCCGGCGGGGGTGCCCGGGGAGCCCGCGGGGCCGTCCGGGGGGCTGTTCGTGCCGTTCTCTGCTGCGCTCACCCGTTGATTGTGACTCCTCCCCGCGTGGACGCGGGTCCCCCCTCCCCGCCGGGCCCCGCAGCGGGTCGGTCGCGCGTGACCGTGCCCCGCGGCTCCGGACGAAGCCCCGGCGCACGGTCGTACGGCGACAGCTCAGCGGGTCCCTTCGACGGCCCACCCGACGAACGTCCCCCGGACCGCGGCCGGGGACGCCGACCGGTGAACCCGTGCTCGGCCCCCTCGGCCGGCGCCTCCCGGGAGACGGGGTGTCACCAGGGGGTGTCGGACACCCCCTAGCAGCGGGGGGCGACGTACCCGTCGCTGCCGGTGCGGATGTAGGCGTCGGAGACGTACTGGCCGCTGCCGATGTTGTCCCAGATGTTCGAGGTGCCGTACGGGCCCGACACCCAGGTGCCCGGCGTCTGGCAGTTGATCGGGACCCTCGCACCCTCGGACAGCACCCGCACGATCGCGTATCCGGTGCCGGGACCGCTGCGGACGTTCAGCCGGTAGCCCGGCGCGACCGGGTAGGAAGCCGCGGCAGCGGCCGCCGTGGTCGCCTTCTCGTCCCCGCCCGCGGTCCCCTGGGTCTGGTCGACAGACATGAAAAAACCTCCCCCGTTGCACCCCACGACTGCCGTGGGGTCACGTTGATTCCCCTGGAACAAGCCATGAAACACCAGTTCGCAACTCGCTCACGGAGGCGGGCACGTCGCCTCGGTCCGGTACACGCCATCGACTAGGCTCCCAGTCGTCGCGCGCGCGAACGAACAGCACGGGGGTGGTTCCATGGCGCCGCAGCGGAATGCCGGAGCGGGCGCGGAAGCGGAACTTCCGGAGTACGCCGGCCACTACCGTCTGGAGTCCTGTCTCGGATCGGGTGGCATGGGCGTCGTGCATCTGGCCCGGAGCACCTCCGGGATGCGGGTCGCGGTGAAGGTCGTGCACGCCCGGTATGCCATGGACCCCGAGTTCAGGGGGCGGTTCCGGCAGGAGGTGGCCGCGGCGCGGCGGGTCAGCGGGGCTTTCACGGCGCCGGTCGTCGACGCCGACCCGGAGGGCGGGCGGCCCTGGATGGCCACCCTGTACATCCCCGGTCCGACGCTCTCCGAGCAGGTGAAGCGGAACGGGCCGATGGACCCGGACCAGTCGCGCCGGCTGATGGCCGGGCTCGCGGAGGCGCTGCGCGACATCCACCGGGTCGGGGTGGTGCACCGGGACCTGAAGCCGAGCAACGTGCTGCTCGCCGAGGACGGGCCGAAGGTCATCGACTTCGGCATTTCCCGGCCAAGGGACAGTGAACTGCGCACCGAGACCGGGAAGTTGATCGGTACGCCACCGTTCATGGCGCCCGAGCAGTTCCGGCGGCCCCGGGAGGTGGGCCCCGCGGCCGACGTGTTCGCCCTGGGCTCGCTCATGGTGCACGCGACGACGGGGCGCGGCCCGTTCGATTCCGACAGCCCGTACGTCGTCGCCTACCAGGTCGTGCACGACGAGCCCGACCTGACCGGCGTACCGGAGTCGCTCGTGCCGCTGGTGCTGCGGTGCCTCGCCAAGGAGCCCGACGACCGGCCGACGCCGGACCAGCTGATGCGGGAGCTGCGGTCGGTGGCGGCGGCGTACGACACGCAGGTGTTCGTACCGGCGCCGCGGGCGCCCCTGGCCCCGGAGGCTGCCGCACCGGAGCCCTTGACGGACGCACCCGGGCAGCCGCCGGCGCGGCGTCTCGGCAGGCGGGCGGTTCTGGTGGCCGGGGCGCTCTGCCTCGCCGTGCTCGGCGGGCTCACGGCGGTTCAGGTGTTCGGCGGCACGGAAGCGGAGCGGAGGACGACCGCCGCCGCACGGAGCGCGCCGGCCGGCTTCGGGGTGTGGGAGGCGGGGCCCGCTTCGGACGGAGGCGGTATGCCCCAGTGCACGTACGGAACGCGAGGTCTGCTGTGTGCGGTGCCCGGCCTGGTCTTCGCCCTCGATCCGGCTGACGGCCGCACCCTGTGGCGGCACGACGTCGCGGGGACGACCCGGAGCGAACCCCCGGTCATGTCGGGAGGCCTCGTCCAGCCCTCCCTCGACCTGATCGGTGATCTGGAGGCGCTCGACCCGGGCACGGGCCGGCCGGTGTGGCAGGAGGACATGCCCGAGTACGACTCGGTGCGGGCGGTCGGCGACATGCTCCTGCTGACCCGCGCCGACGGGACGGTCACGGGCGTGGACAGCGCTTCCGGCGGGGTCAGGTGGTCCCACCGGATTCCGGGGCAGGACGTGCCGTACTTCTCCTCGTTCGCCGGGGAGCCCGGGAAGCCGTCGGCGTACGCGGCGAGTCCGTCCGGGGACGGGAACAGGACCCGGGTCACCGCGGTGGATCCGGCGACGGGTGACGTGCGGTGGGACGCGGAGCTGGAGGGGGCGCTGACGCCCGTGGGGGCGTCGGACGGGGCCGTGTACCTCGTCGCCGGGGGCGATGTGTACGGGGACGCGAGGGCCGTGGTCCGCTTCACGCCCGGCACCGGGGCCACCCGCCGGGTGGCGCTGCCCGTGCCGGTCGCGCAGGCGGCGGCCGGTGTGCACGGGGACACCGTTCTCCTCATGGGTGCGGGCGGTTCGCTGGTGGCCGTCGACATGGCGGCGGGCAAACAGCGGTGGCGGCTGGAGACGGGCGTGAGCCGGGGCTCGGTTCCCGTCTCCGACGGACGGCACGTGTACGTCACCGCGCCCGACGGGCGGCTCCTTGGCGTCGACGCCCGCAGGGGGAAGCTCCTCGGGCAGACCCGGCCGCGGCTCGGCGCCGACTCCGACCGCGTCCCCGCCTCGCTGCCCGCGCCCGTGCTCGCGGGCGGCCACGTCTATGCCGGTGCGCCCGACGGGAGCGTGTTCGGCGTGACGGGACGCGACCCGGCCGGCTGGTGACCTGCGACGGGTGGCGGGCCGGGCGGGACCGTGTCCGCCGGGGACAGGCGGCACCGTGATCGCCGCCCGCGGGCGAGCGCGGGACCCCGCCGCCCGGTGACGGCGCGGGCCGCCCCCGCCCTGCGGAAGTGGCCCCGCGACGATCCGGTGGGCCTCAGCCCAGCTTGCTCACGTCCCGCACGGCGCCCTTGTCGGCACTGGTCGCCATCGCCGCGTACGCCTTGAGGGCCGCCGACACCTTGCGGTCGCGGTTCTCCGGGGCGTACCGGCCCCCGAGGGCCTGCTCGCGACGGGAGAGCTCGGCGTCGTCCACGAGCAGTTCGACCGAGCGGTTCGGGATGTCGATGCGGATGCGGTCGCCGTCCTCGACCAGGGCGATGGTGCCGCCCGAGGCGGCCTCCGGGGAGGCGTGGCCGATGGACAGGCCGGACGTGCCGCCGGAGAAGCGCCCGTCGGTGATCAGGGCGCAGTCCTTCCCGAGGCCGCGGCTCTTCAGGTACGACGTCGGGTAGAGCATCTCCTGCATGCCGGGGCCGCCCTTGGGGCCCTCGTAGCGGATGACGACGACGTCGCCCTCCTTGACCCGCTTGGTGAGGATCTTCTCGACCGCCTCCTCCTGCGATTCGCAGACGACCGCCGGGCCCTCGAAGGTCCAGATGGACTCGTCGACGCCGGCCGTCTTGACCACACAGCCGTCCACGGCGAGGTTGCCGCGCAGGACCGCCAGGCCGCCGTCCTTGGAGTAGGCGTGCTCGGCGGAGCGGATGCAGCCGCCCTCGGCGTCCTCGTCGAGGGTGTCCCAGCGCTCGGACTGGGAGAACGCCTCGGCGGAGCGCTTGCAGCCCGGGGCCGCGTGCCAGAGTTCCACCGCCTCGGGGGAGGGAGAACCGGCGCGGATGTCCCAGGTCTTCAGCCAGTCGGCCAGGGAGGGGCTGTGGACGGAGTGGACGTCCTCGTTGAGCAGCCCCGCGCGGTGCAGCTCGCCGAGCAGGGCGGGGATGCCGCCCGCGCGGTGCACGTCCTCCATGTAGTACGTACGGGTCTTGGCGACGTTGGGGGCGACCTTGGCCAGGCAAGGCACGCGCCGCGAGAGGGCGTCGATCTCGGTGAGACCGAAGGGGACCTCGGCCTCCTGGGCGGCGGCCAGCAGGTGCAGGATCGTGTTGGTGGAGCCGCCCATGGCGATGTCCAGGGCCATCGCGTTCTCGAACGCGGCGACGGTGGCGATGCTGCGGGGCAGGACCGTGTCGTCGTCCTGCTCGTAGTAGCGGCGGGTGATGTCCATGACCGTGTGCGCGGCGTTCTCGTACAGCGCCTTGCGGGCCGTGTGGGTGGCCAGGACCGAGCCGTTGCCGGGGAGGGACAGGCCGATCGCCTCGGTGAGGCAGTTCATCGAGTTGGCGGTGAACATGCCGGAACAGGAGCCGCAGGTCGGACAGGCGTTCTCCTCGATACGGAGGACGTCCGCGTCGGAGATCTTGTCGTTGGCCGCGTCCACCATCGCGTCGATCAGGTCCAGCGTGCGGACCGTGCCGTCGACCAGGGTGGCGCGGCCCGCCTCCATGGGTCCGCCCGAGACGAAGACCGTGGGGATGTTCAGGCGCAGGGCGGCGTTGAGCATGCCCGGGGTGATCTTGTCGCAGTTCGAGATGCAGATCAGGGCATCCGCGCAGTGCGCCTCGACCATGTACTCCACGCTGTCCGCGATCAGGTCGCGGGAGGGCAGCGAGTAGAGCATGCCGCCGTGGCCCATCGCGATGCCGTCGTCGACGGCGATCGTGTTGAACTCGCGCGGGATGCCGCCGGCCGCGACGACCGCCTCGCTGACGATCCGGCCGACCGGTGCGAGGTGGGTGTGGCCGGGGACGAATTCCGTGAAGCTGTTGGCGACCGCGATGATCGGCTTCCGCCCGATGTCCGCACCGGGTACACCGGAGGCGCGCATAAGGGCGCGGGCGCCCGCCATGTTGCGGCCGTGGGTGACTGTGCGGGACCTCAGCTCGGGCATCGTCGCTCGCTCCTTCAGACCTTCGGGGAGTGGTCGGCCAGAGGGTTCTGACTGCCTCCGAGCGTACGCCGGTCATCCAGAGGGCGGGACGAGGTGTCCGGAATACGGGACGAATGTCTCAGTCGGGAGGGCGTCAACGGCCGGTGAGATGTCCCTGCACGACCGGCGCCACCCGTCTGATGATCTGCTCGGGGTCGGCCGAGGCCAGCGGCTCCACCTTGATCACATACCGGATCATCGCGATCCCGACCAGCTGGGCGGCGGCGAGCTCGGCACGCAGCTCCGCGTCCGGCAGGTCGAGCTGTCCGGCGATCCGGCGCAGCAGCTGGCCGCCGATCAGCCGGCGGAAGACTCCGGCCGCCGACTCGTTGTTCACGGCGGAACGGACGATCGCGAGCAGCGGGGCCCGTGTGACCGGGTTCTCCCAGAGCCCGATGATCATGCGGGTCATCCGCTCGCCGGCCTCCTCGACCGGGCCGTCGAAAATCGTGTCCCGCACGGCGAACGCCGGCGCGAAGGCGACCTCCACCGCGGCCTCGAAGACCTGCTCCTTGGTGCCGAAGTAGTGATGCACCAGAGCGGAGTCGACCCCGGCCGACTTGGCGATCCCCCGGACGGACGTCTTGTCGTACCCCCGCGCGGAGAACTCCTCACGGGCCGCCTCGAGGATGCGGTCCCGGGTCCCGGCCGATTCCGTACGCGGCGGACGGCCGCGGCGCCGGGGGGTGTCGTTGCCCCGGGCGGAGGCGCCCGGGCCGCCGTCGGCGGCGATGCCGGTCATCGGCGCGGCACCCGGATCGCGGAAGGGGAGGACGAGGCCAGGTGCAGGCGGGTGAACGCCAGGGCCTCGGCCAGATCGGCCTCGCGCTCCGCGCCGGACATGGCGCGGCGGGTGTTGACCTCGATGACGACATGCCCGTCGAAGCCGCCCTTCGCGAGGCCCTCCAGCACCTCGGCGCAGGGCTGGTCGCCGCGGCCGGGCACCAGGTGTTCGTCCTTGGCCGAGCCCCGGCCGTCGGCGAGGTGGACGTGGCCGAGGCGGTCACCCATGCGGTCGATCATCCGCAGGGTGTCGGTGCGGGCGGTCGAGGCGTGGCTGAGGTCGATCGTGAAGTGGCGGTAGTCCTCTTTGGTGACGTCCCAGTCGGGGGCGTACGCGAGCATCTCGCGGTCGCGATAGCGCCAGGGGTACATGTTCTCCACCGCGAACCGCACATCCGTCTCGTTCGCCATCCGCCAGATGCCGTCCACGAAGTCACGGGCGTACTGCCGCTGCCAGCGGAAGGGGGGATGGACGACGACCGTGCCGGCACCGAGCTTCTCGGCGGCGGCCCGGGCCCGCTGGAGCTTGGTCCAGGGGTCGGTGGACCACACGCGCTGCGTGATGAGCAGGCAGGGCGCGTGGACGGCCAGGATGGGGATGCGGTGGTAGTCGCTGAGTCTGCGCAGCGCCTCGATGTCCTGGCTGACCGGATCGGTCCACACCATGACCTCCACGCCGTCGTACCCGAGGCGCGCGGCGATCTCGAAGGCCGTCGCCGTCGACTCCGGGTAGACGGAGGCCGTCGACAGGGCGACCTTCGCTTCCGGGATGCGGACTACGTCCCTTGCTTCTGACACGAGCCTCAGGTTACGGGGTGGTGTCGGGTGGATGCGGGGTGCCCGTTCGCCGTTGTGGTGAGTGCCATAGGCGGTACGGGCCTCGGCGCGGTCTGTCGCGCCGCGCGCGGTGGGGCAGCGCCCGCGGTGGAACAGCGCCCCACGCGGTGGGGCAGCGCCCCGCGGTGGAACAGCGCCCCGCGGTGGAACAGCGCCCCGCGGTGGAACAGCGCCCCGCGGTGGAACAGCGCCCCGCGGTGGAACAGCGCCCCGCGGTGGGGCAGCGCCCCGCGGTGGAACAGCGCCCCACGCGGTGGGGCTACGGGCCGGCACGGCACCGCGCTCCCGCTCGGGCGCTATTCCTGGCCCATGTGGTCCAGGCGGCGGAGTATGACGCCCTCTCTCAGCGCCCAGGGGCAGATCTCCAGGCGCTCGACGCCGAACAGGTCCATCGCGCCCTCCGCGACCAGCGCCCCGGCCAGCAGCTGGCCCGCGCGGGCCTCCGAGACACCGGGGAGTTCGGCACGCTCGGCGGCGGTCATGGCGGCGAGCCTCGGCACCCAGGCCTCCAGGGACTCCCGCTTCAGCTCGCGCTGCACATACGGGCCCTCGGCGGAGCGGGCGGCACCCGCCAGCCGGGCCAGCTGTTTGAAGGTCTTGGAGGTGGCCACCACGTGGTCGGGAGCGCCGAGACGGCTGAAGTCGCCGACCGTGCGCGCTATCTCGGTGCGCACATGGCGGCGCAGCGCGCGGACGTCGTCCGGCTCGGGCGGGTCGGCGGGCAGCCAGCCGGCGGTGAGGCGGCCGGCACCGAGCGGCAGCGACACCGCGGTGTCGGGCTCCTCGTCCAGGCCGTAGGCGATCTCCAGAGAGCCGCCGCCGATGTCGATGACGAGCAGCTTCCCGGCCGACCAGCCGTACCAGCGGCGGGCGGCGAGGAAGGTCAGCCGGGCCTCCTCCTCGCCGCTGAGCACCTGGAGCTCGGTGCCGGTCTCGTCACGGACGCGCGCGAGCACCTCGTCCGCGTTCACCGCCTCGCGCACCGCGGAGGTGGCGAACGGCAGCAGTTCCTCGACACCTTTGTCCTCGGCCGCCTGGAGGGCCTCGTGGACGACCGCGATCAGTCTGTCGACCCCGTCGGGGCCGATGGCTCCGCTGTCGTCGAGGAGCTGGGCGAGGCGCAGTTCGGCCTTGTGCGAGTGCGCGGGCAACGGGCGGGCGCCGGGGTGCGCGTCCACCACGAGCAAGTGCACCGTGTTCGAACCCACATCGAGGACTCCGAGTCTCATGTACGGAACGCTACTGCCCGCAGCGCGCTGTGTTGCCCCGTCTGCGGTGGTCGAGCCGGTCCCGGACCCGGGTGCGGGCGATTTACCCTGGACGGGTGCCAAAGACGAAAAAGGCGAAGGACGAAAAGACGGACAAGAAGGCCAAGAAGGCCAAGAAGGCCGGACTGGCCGGGGGTCCTTCGCGGGTGACAGCACCAGAGATCCCGGGGAAGGCGCCGGTGGGCGACGAGAAGGGCCTCGACTTCGCCCGCGCGTGGGTGGAGTTTCCTGATCCGGCGGACGACGAGCAAGTCTTCCGCTGCGATCTGACATGGCTGACCTCTCGCTGGAACTGCATTTTCGGCAGCGGCTGCCAGGGCATCCAGGCGGGCCGCGCGGAGGACGGGTGCTGCACGCTGGGTGCCCATTTCTCGGACGAGGACGACGAGAAGCGGGTCGCGGAGCACGTGGCGAGGCTCACGCCGGACATCTGGCAGCACCACGCCGAGGGCACGCGGGACGGCTGGGTCTCCGAGGACGAGGACGGCGACCGTCAGACCCGCCCGTTCCAGGGCTCCTGCATCTTCCAGAACCGTCCGGGGTTCGAGGGCGGCATGGGCTGCTCCCTGCACATCCTCGCCCTCAGGGAGGGCCGCGAGCCGCTGGAGACCAAGCCGGACGTGTGCTGGCAGCTGCCGGTCCGGAGGACCTACGACTGGATCGACCGGCCCGACGACACACGCGTGCTGCAGGTGTCGATCGGTGAGTACGACCGTCGCGGCTGGGGACCGGGCGGCCACGACCTGCACTGGTGGTGCACCTCGGCCACCTCGGCGCACGGCGCCGGGGACCCGGTGTACGTCTCCTACCGCGCGGAGTTGACCGAGCTGATGGGCAAGGCGGGCTACGACCGTCTGGTCGAGCTGTGCGAGGAGCGGCTGGCCTCACAGTTGCCACTGCTGGCGGCACACCCGGCGGACCCCGCCTGACACCCGCCGCGGTTACGAGGTGACCGGGCTCGGGGCGCCGCTGTCGGCGGGCGGCGACGCGTCTCCCGGGCCGGCCGCCACCGAGTCGGTCGCCACCGGCTCACCGGGCGTCGGACCCGTGGGGGTGGGGCCGCCGGTCGTGGGCTCCGGGCCGGGTGAGGACGGCGGGTCGCTCGGGGTGGGCTCCGAGGGCTCCGGTGCCGTCGGTGTCGGCTCCGGGTCGGGCGACGACGCGGGAGGGTCGCTCGGGGTTCCGGGGTGCGGAGTGCCCGGACCGCCGGGGTGGCCGGAGGGCGAGCCGCTGCCCGGGGCGGAGGGGGCGGTGCCATAGCCCTCGATGGTCACGACGGAACCGGCCGGGGAGATCGCCACGGTCGCGCTCCAGTGGCCGGACGGCTCGCGCAGCTGGTCGACGTACACCTTGATCGTCACCGACTCACCGGGGGCGAGCGCTCCCGACGACCGGCTCGGGTACAGCCAGGACGCTCCCGTCGAGGCCGACCAGTGGACCGGCCCGGAGCCCGTCGCCGTGAGAGTGATCAGCGTGGTGTCACCGCTGTGGCCCGCCGTGACACCCATCGTGGCGGCGCCCTCGCTCCCCGCACCGGCGACACCGACGACCTCGACGGACACATCCGCCTCGCCGTCCTCACCGAAGCGGGGGCCGGGGCGTGTGGTGGTGTTGCCGGTGTTCTCGTAGCCGGCGCCTGCCTCCTCGCCGTCGAGCTCTACGGTGCGGCCGTCCTCCCGCGCGGACGCGGAACGGCCGTCGTGGGCCTCGCCGACGGTGGTGCCGCGGTAGGCGGCCCACAGCGCGAACACGGGCGCGGCGACGACGGTGGCCACCACGGTCGTCGTGAGGGCACGCGCGCGCAGCCGGTCCCGGCGTGCGACACGGTCCTTGGGGTCCACGGGGAAACCGCGCCGGTCGAAGCGGGGTGCGGCACCGCGTGCGCGTGGGTGGTGCGCCATGGCGGCGTGCAGGGCCGCGCCGGGCGCCGGCAGGACGGGCAGCGCGTCCGGGGTGACGCTGGTGCCGGGCCAGCGGCCCGGCACGGCCCGTTCGGCACTCCGGCGGCAGCGCGGGCAGTCGTCGACGTGCCGGACGAGCTCGCGGCGCAGGGTGGTGCTGAGCACGAGCCTCCGGTCGCCGGTGAGGTGTGCCACGCCGGGGCAGGCACCGGTCTCCACGACGGCGAGCGCCGCGCGGGTGCGTTCCACCTCGCAGGCCGCGGTGGCGAGCAAGGCCCGCGCGGCGGCCGGTTCCATGCCGAGCACGGACGCGACCTCGTGGGGGGCGAGACGGTGACGCACCGCGAGTTCGAGCACCTCGCGCTGTTCCGGGGTGGTGCCGGCGGCCTCCGGCCAGGCCAGTTCGGCCAGTTCGCGCCGGCGGTGTTCCTGGACCTCCTCGGAGACGGCCGGGGCGGCGGCGGTCCTGGCCGATCGCTTCCGGCCGGCGCGGCCCACGGCGTGGCCGGCCCCGCGCTTCTGCCTGGCCTCGGCCAGCTTGCGCAGACACGCCCAGCGGGCCAGCGCGTACAGCCAGGCCCTTCGGCTTCCGAGCTCGTCCGGGACGTGCCGGCCGCGGCGCTCGGCGAGCGCGAGGACGTCGGCCAGGGCGGCGGTCGCCGCGTCGTGGTCGCACAGCACGGACAGGCAGTAGGTGAACAGGCCGTCCAGATGGGGTTCGTAGCGGGTGGCCGGCCGCTGCGCCAAGGTGCGCGCGGCCCCGCGGTCGCGCACTTCCCGGTGCGCCCGGCGTGCTCCGGTCGTGCGGGTCGAGGTCTCCGGGCCACTGCTCGTCATTCGGCGACCGTAGGCGGCCCGGGGCGGCCTCTTCCGTAGCCCCGGGCACATTTAATCCGTACGGGTGAAACGATCCCTCAATCGGGGACAGGAACCTTTCACCGCCCGTGAGCAGGGCCCGCCCGGGGCGTCGGGCGGGGACGTGCCGGGCCGGTTGTCAGAGCGTGCCGTTACCTTTTGCGCATGGCTGCCCGTACCAAGACGTCCAAGGACCGCCCGTCCTACCGCTGCACCGAGTGCGGCTGGCAGACGGCCAAGTGGCTCGGCCGCTGCCCCGAGTGCCAGGCCTGGGGGACGGTCGAGGAGTACGGCACGCCCGCGGTCCGTACGACGGCACCCGGCAGGGTCACCAACTCCGCCCTGCCCATCGGCCAGGTCGACGGCCGTCAGGCCACCGCCCGCTCCACCGGGGTGCCCGAGCTGGACCGGGTGCTCGGCGGGGGACTCGTACCCGGTGCGGTGGTGCTCGTCGCGGGCGAGCCGGGTGTGGGCAAGTCCACCCTGCTGCTGGACGTCGCGGCCAAGGCGGCGAGCGAGGAGCACCGCACGCTCTATGTCACGGGCGAGGAGTCGGCGAGCCAGGTGCGGCTGCGCGCCGACCGTATCCACGCCATCGACGACCACCTGTATCTCGCCGCCGAGACGGATCTGGCCGCCGTGCTCGGCCATTTGGACGCGGTGAAGCCGTCCTTGCTGATCATGGACTCGGTGCAGACGGTGGCCTCCCCCGAGATCGACGGTGCCCCGGGCGGCATGGCCCAGGTCCGCGAGGTGGCGGGCGCGCTGATCCGGGCCTCCAAGGAGCGCGGGATGTCCACCCTCCTTGTGGGACACGTCACCAAGGACGGCGCGATCGCCGGGCCGCGTCTGCTGGAGCACCTGGTGGACGTCGTCCTGCACTTCGAGGGCGACCGGCACGCGCGCCTGCGCCTGGTGCGCGGCGTCAAGAACCGCTACGGCACGACGGACGAGGTCGGCTGCTTCGAGCTGCACGACGAGGGCATCACCGGTCTTGCGGACCCCAGCGGGCTCTTCCTGACCCGTCGCGCCGAACCGGTCCCGGGGACCTGCCTGACCGTCACCCTCGAGGGCCGTCGCCCCCTGGTCGCGGAAGTGCAGGCGCTCACGGTCGACTCGCAGATCCCCTCACCCCGGCGCACGACGTCCGGTCTGGAGACCTCCCGGGTGTCGATGATGCTCGCGGTGCTGGAACAGCGCGGCCGTATCAGCGCCTTGGGCAAACGGGACATTTACTCCGCGACGGTCGGCGGGGTGAAGCTCTCCGAACCGGCCGCGGATCTGGCCGTCGCGCTGGCGCTGGCGTCGGCGGCGAGCGACACCCCTCTGCCCAAGAACCTGGTCGCGATCGGCGAGGTCGGCCTCGCGGGCGAGGTGAGACGGGTCACGGGCGTCCAGCGCAGGCTCGCCGAGGCGCACCGTCTGGGTTTCACGCACGCCCTGGTTCCGGGCGATCCGGGCAAGGTGCCGCCGGGCATGAAGGTGCTGGAAGTGGCGGACATAGGGGACGCACTGCGCGTCCTTCCACGCTCCCGTCGCCGAGAGGCCCCACGGGAGGAGGGGGACCGCCGGTAGACTTTGCCCAGGTCTCGCCCGTCCGTACGAACCGAGTGCGCGAAACGGCGGCGCCCCAGAACTGCGACCGGAGGAGTGCAGTGGCAGCCAACGACCGGGCAGGAGCTCCCGGAAAGTCCGGTGGGAGTGCCGGTTCCGAGGGCCTGATGCGCGCCTCGCTGAGCGCCGTGGCACCCGGCACCAGCCTGCGTGACGGCCTGGAGCGTGTACTCCGCGGCAACACCGGTGGTCTCATCGTGCTCGGGTTCGACAAGACCGTCGAGACGCTGTGCAGTGGCGGTTTCGTGCTGGACGTCGAATTCGCCGCGACCCGGCTGCGCGAGCTGTGCAAGCTGGACGGCGGCATCGTGCTGTCGTCCGACCTGTCCAAGATCCTGCGGGCCGGCGTCCAGTTGGTGCCGGACCCCACCATCCCCACCGAGGAGACCGGCACCCGGCACCGCACCGCCGACCGTGTCTCCAAGCAGGTCGGCTACCCCGTCGTCTCGGTGTCGCAGTCGATGCGCCTGATCGCGTTGTACGTCGACGGCCACCGCCGGGTCCTGGAGGACTCCGCGGCGATCCTGTCCCGCGCCAACCAGGCGCTGGCCACCCTGGAGCGCTACAAGCTCCGCCTCGACGAGGTCGCCGGCACGCTGTCGGCGCTGGAGATCGAGGACCTGGTGACCGTCCGGGACGTCTCGGCGGTCGCGCAGCGACTGGAGATGGTGCGCCGCATCGCCACCGAAATCGCCGAATACGTGGTCGAACTGGGCACCGACGGGCGTCTCCTCGCCCTCCAGCTCGACGAGTTGATCGCGGGTGTGGAACCCGAGCGCGAGCTGGTCGTGCGGGATTACGTGCCCGAGCCCACCGCCAAGCGCTCCCGCACGGTCGACGAGGCCCTGCACGAGCTGAACGTGCTCACCCACGCGGAGCTGCTGGAGCTGTCGACGGTGGCCCGGGCCCTCGGCTACACCGGCTCCCCCGAGACCCTGGACTCGGCGGTCTCCCCCCGCGGCTTCCGCCTGCTGGCCAAGGTGCCGAGGCTGCCGGGAGCGATCATCGACCGGCTGGTGGAGCACTTCGGCGGGCTGCAGAAGCTGCTCGCCGCCAGCGTGGACGACCTCCAGACGGTGGACGGTGTCGGCGAGGCGCGGGCGCGCAGCGTGCGTGAGGGACTGTCGCGGCTGGCGGAGAGCTCGATCCTCGAGCGGTACGTCTAGAGGCGCCGGCCGCCGACCGCGGGAGTCGCGCCTCCTCCCGTGCACGGGAGGTCCGGGAGATGCCCAGGGGCGGCAGGGGCGCGCGGCGGGAAAGGCACTCCGCCGGCGCGGGACCGCGCAACGTCCGCCGGCCGACTAATCCGCCTTCAGCACGAACGACGTCCGCACCTTCTCGAACCCCGGCGCCTTCGCCTCCACCAGGTAGGTGCCCGCCTTCGCCGCCCCCGCCTTCGGGGTCGCGCACTCCGGCGCACTCGCCTTGCGGTCCCACTTCACCGTGTAGGTGATGCTGTCCTCCGCCGGCACCCGGAACACCAGGCTCCGTGCCCCCTTCGGGCAGTCGTCCGACGCCCAGTACGTGGCGTCACCGCTCGCCTGAGTGACCGTCAACACCGCACGCTCCGGGCCGAGATCGATCTTGCAATCGCTGCCGGAGGTGTTCCGCGCGGTCAGCAGGAACGTGGGTGTCTGCCCGGGCTCGTAGGCGTTGCGTGCGCTGCGCAGACTGAACGTGACCGCGGTCGCCGAGCAGTTGGGCAGCCCGGACCCGGCCGGCAACGCGTCCCCCGCGCCGACCCCGGCCGACGTACCGCCCTCGGAACCGCCACCCGCGCTGCCCCCCGCGCCACCGCCGGTACCGCCGGTATCGCCGGAGTCCGCGGGGTCGCCGTTGGCTCCGTCGTCGCCGGACCCGGACGAAGAGCCACCGGACCCGTCCGACCCGCCGGACCCGGACCCGCCGTCACCCGATTCGTCACGCCCGCCCGGCGCCTGGCTGATCGCCGGCCCCGAACTCGACGGCCCCGGTGTGATGGACGGCGCGGGATTCTTGCCGTTGGCCCCGTTGTCACTGCCGCCCCCGCCCCCGCCGCCGGAGACAACGACCCAGGTGATCAACAACGCCAACAGGGCCAGCAGAGACAGCAGTACGGCCCTCCGCCGCCAGTAGATGGTGGAGGGAAGCGGCCCGACCGGATTGCGCAGAGATCCCACGGCGCAAACCTTACGAGAGATCGGCGCGTTCGCTTGTCCCACCCGCCGCTCAGATCCACAACTTTTCCGGATCATCATCCCGGCTGCGACCCCGCTCCCCCTGACTTTCGTCAGGTGCGGCACACGACGATCGCAGGGTGTGACCGTTCCGGCCTCTCACCTACGGTCCGTGACCCATGGACTTCGTGGACGGCGGTCTCTACCGCGACATCACCGACTACGCCCAGGACACCCCGACATGGGTGCAGCACACGGCCGAGATCGGAACGGAGGCCGGGCTGCTGGTCTTTGTGGCGCTGTTCGTGGCCGGATGGTGGCGGGGCCGGCACGCAGCCCGGGCAGGCCAGAACCTCCGCCGGACGCCGGGGAACTCCTCCCCGTGGGACGGCCGTTGGTGATGGTGACAGTCGCTCCTTGCGTGTCGTCCCCGGTCACCGACACGACGACAGGTGCGCCCGGTGCGTGCCGTGCCGCGTTGGTCAGCGCCTCCCTGGTCACCCGGTGCAGCAGCCGCTCCGCGACCCCGCCGGGTGGTGCGGCCGCACCCCGCGCGTCCGCCTCCCAGCGCACCGGCAGCCCGGACTCGGCCGCGCGGGCGACGAGTTGCTCGACGTTCTCACCGGCCGGAGCGAGCGGCACGGGTTCGTCGTCCTCCCCCCGCAGGACCCCGATGATGCGCTGCAGCCGCTCCGTGGCGTCCGCGGCCGCCGCGCGCAGGTCGGCCGCGGCGGCACGGTGGTGGCTGGGGAGGTCCGGGGCGACCTGGAGAGCCCCCGCGCGCAAGGCGATGAGGCTCAGCTCGTGGCCCAGGGAGTCGTGCGTGTCCTGGGCGATCCTGGCCCGCTCGCGCAGGCGGGCGCGTTCCTCGGCGAGGCGCTGCCCCTCCTCCAGGCGGGCCGCCCGCAGCCATCCCGCCGCGGTGAGCTCCCGGCTCTGCCGCCAGTAACGCCCGCCGAGCCAGGGGAAGACACAGCCGAAGAGGAGGGTGCCGGTCAGGACGAGCCACTGGGGGACCGGATCGAGTCCCACGACCGCGATCTTCACGGTGCCGGCGCAGCCGACGGCGGCGAAGCAGAGTGCCGCGGGAGCGGTACGGGCAGCCCGCAGACCGAGCAGCAGGGCGAACACGGCGAGCGCGGGGCCGCAGAAGAGGCTGAACAACGCCGGTGCGGACGCGAGGCTCAGCGCGGCCGTCAGCCCGAAGGCGGTGAGGGGGCGGCGGCGGGCCACGGCGGTGGCGACGGCGAGCACCGCCAGCGCGGCGAGCTGCTCCCGGAGCGGGCGCGGCTCATTGAGCCCGAGCCGGTCGACGGAGATCACCGGCAGGGCCAGGGCTGCCCAGAGCAGGCAGCCCCTGCCGAGCACGACGAGGCGATCACCTTCCATGCCTCGACGCTACAAGCGACCGCGGGAGTGCCACTGCTGCCGATCGTCAGGTGCCTCGTTTCCCTCTGGTGTGCCCGGCGGCGCGGGATGGTCGGCGCGGGGCGGGGGAAGCAGACAGGGCGGGGCGGGGGAGCGGGGCTCTCCCGGTGAGCGGTGCCCTTGTCGGCGTCCCGTGCCCCGGAC
Organism: Streptomyces sp. NPDC031365; assembly: GCF_055569765.1. Classification (NCBI taxonomy): domain Bacteria; kingdom Bacillati; phylum Actinomycetota; class Actinomycetes; order Kitasatosporales; family Streptomycetaceae; genus Streptomyces; species Streptomyces sp. NPDC031365. The sequence continues at coordinate 23,292 of NZ_JBVIIM010000010.1, forward strand.
ACCCGTGGCGCTGCCCCCGGAGGCGGGCCCCGGCGTGGGAGGATCGGTGGGTCATGACTGCTCCAACGAAGCCCCCGCACGGCGGCACCGCCGATTCCACGTCCGAGCGTGCTCCCGGTGAGCCGCTGCACTCCCCCGTCATCGACTGGTTCGACGAGCACGCCCGGGACCTGCCGTGGCGGCGCCCGGAGGCCGGCGCATGGGGAGTGATGGTCAGTGAGTTCATGCTCCAGCAGACCCCGGTGAACCGGGTCCTGCCCGTCTACGAGCAGTGGCTGGCCCGCTGGCCGCGCCCCGCCGACCTAGCGGTGGAGGCACCCGGCGAGGCCGTCCGCGCCTGGGGAAGGCTCGGGTACCCGCGTCGCGCGCTCCGGCTGCACGGCGCCGCCGTGGCCATAACGGAACGTCACGGCGGTGACGTACCGGCGGACCACGCCCAGTTGCTGGCGCTGCCCGGCATCGGGGAGTACACCGCCGCGGCCGTGGCGTCGTTCGCCTACGGGCAGCGGCATGCGGTGCTCGACACCAATGTCCGCCGGGTGTTCGCCCGCGCGGTCACCGGTGCGCAGTACCCGCCGAACGCCACCACCGCCGCCGAGCGCCGGCTCGCCCGCACCCTGCTGCCGGAGGACGCCGCCACCGCCGCACGGTGGGCCGCCGCCTCCATGGAGCTGGGCGCACTGGTGTGCACAGCGAAGAACGAGTCGTGCCAGCGCTGCCCGATCTCCGCGCAGTGCGCCTGGCGGCTGGCGGGCAAGCCGGCCCACGACGGCCCGCCGCGCCGGGGCCAGACGTACGCGGGGACGGACCGTCAGGTCCGCGGGCGGCTGCTGGCCGTGTTGCGGGAGGCGCACGGACCGGTGCCACAGGCCACGCTGGACCGGGTGTGGCAGGAGCCGGTGCAGCGTGCCCGCGCGCTGGACGGGCTGGTCGCCGACGGGCTGGTGGAGCCGATGCCGGGCGGCCTGTACCGGCTGCCGCTGACCTGACCCTGAGCCTCCTGACCCTGACCCACCCTGTTTCCGGTCCTGGCCCCCCGATCCCGTCCCCACCCCGCTCCCGATCCGCTCCCCGGCCCCGCCCCAGCCCGTCCCCCGGCCGCCCACAGGCACCGACCGGCCCTGGCCGGATTCGTTCCACGGTCACTCACACCCGTCACAACGACACGACCAGCGATAGCGCCCCATAACTGCATCAACCACCCGCCCGCTTCACCCCGTTTCTGCTTCCGTTACACAACCGACGGACAGCCGAGTGCTGCCCGCAAGCTGCTTCGGACAGTGCCGTGACAACGCTTCCGTACCTTCGATCACGTGCTCGACGAGAGCACGACGACCCAAGGAACACAGGCGGTACGGCCGGCTCGGTGAGCGGGCCGGAACGGGGAGCGGAAGGCGGTTCACCATGGCGCAGGGCGAGGTGCTCGAGTTCGAGGAATACGTCCGCATCCGGCAGGACGCACTGTTGCGCAGCGCCCGCCGTCTGGTACCGGACCCCGTGGACGCGCAGGACCTGCTGCAGACCGCGCTGGCCCGGACGTACGGCCGCTGGGAGACGATCGAGGACAAGCGGCTGGCGGACGCCTATCTGCGCCGGGTCATGATCAATACGCGGACGGAGTGGTGGCGGGCCCGCAAGCTGGAGGAGGTGCCCACCGAGCAGCTCCCGGAGCCGTGTGTGGACGACGCCACCGAGCAGCACGCGGACCGCGCCCTGCTGATGGACGTACTGAAGGTGCTCGCCCCGAAGCAGCGCAGTGTCGTGGTGCTGCGACACTGGGAGCAGATGTCCACGGACGAGACGGCCGCCGCACTCGGCATGTCGGCCGGAACGGTCAAGAGCACGCTGCACCGGGCACTCGCCCGGCTCCGCGAGGAGCTGGAGGCGCGGGATCGGGACGCACGCGCGCTGGAGCGTGAGGAGCGGGAGCGTTGCGCGGCCTGACCGGCGCGGGGCCCACGCGGTCCCGGACGACCGCCCGGGCGGCGACCGCGGTGACGGCCGTGTTCGCCGCTGCCGTGCTGTTCGGCGTCGGCTGCGGCACGGGCGGCACCGGAGCCCGGGACGAAGGCCCGGCGCGCGCGGACTCGGTGGCGAGCGCGGCCGCTCCGGTGGGCTCCCCCTCGCGGACCCCGGACCGGGTGGACGCGGTCCGGCTGGTCAAGGCGGACCCGGCGGTCTCGACGGAGGTCAAGCGAGAGCTCAAGCCGTGCGTCGCCAACGAGTACCCCGTCGACGTGAGCTACGGGAATCTCACCGGAGGGGCCGTCGACGACGTCGTCGTCAACGTGCTGACCTGCGGGGACGCGGTGGGTGTCGGCTCGTATGTGTACCGCGACCAGGGTGGCTCGTATGTCAATGTGTTCGCCGCCGAGGAGCCTCCGGTGTACGCGGAGATCGACCGCGGGGACCTGGTGGTGACCAAGCAGGTGTACGACCGGGGCGACCCGGTGTCGAGTCCGTCCGGCGAGAACGTGATCACGTACCGCTGGGCGTCGGGCAGGTTCGGCGAGGAGTACCACACGCACAACGACTACGGGCAGGTATCCGGCCCGCAGCCGTCGCCGGCGCCCGACGGCTGAGACATGGCTCACGGCGTGAACCGGCAAAGCCATGCCGACCGATGAACGGATGAACCCTCCGCACGGCTCACGCGTCCGTGGGGTGGGCCGACAAAAACGCCCGGGTGGGCCGAGAGGATCGCGCTCACACCGGCCCGGGGATCACACGAGGACTGAGAGCAGCGGGATGGCAGACCAGACCCACGTCCTGTTCGTCGAGGACGACGACGTCATCCGCGAAGCCACCCAGCTCGCCCTGGAGCGGGACGGCTTCGCGGTCACGGCGATGCCCGACGGGCTGTCCGGCCTGGAGGCGTTCCGCTCCGACCGGCCGGACATCGCGCTCCTCGACGTCATGGTGCCCGGGCTCGACGGGGTCAGCCTGTGCCGGCGCATCCGGGACGAGTCGATGGTGCCGGTGATCATGCTGTCCGCGCGGGCCGACTCCATCGACGTGGTGCTGGGGCTGGAGGCGGGCGCCGACGACTATGTGACCAAGCCGTTCGACGGTGCCGTTCTGGTCGCCCGGATCCGTGCGGTGCTGCGCCGCTTCGGACGGGCGGAGGGCGGCAAGGAGGAACAGACCACCCCGGACGACGGGGGCATGCTGTCCTTCGGTGAGCTGGAGATCGACACGGAGGGCATGGAGGTGCGCAGAGCCGGGCGGCCGGTGGCGCTGACCCCCACCGAGATGCGGCTGCTGCTGGAATTCGCGGCCGCGCCGGGCACCGTGCTCTCCCGCGACAAGCTGCTCGAACGGGTGTGGGAGTACGGCTGGGGCGGTGACACGCGGGTCGTCGACGTCCATGTGCAGCGGCTGCGTACGAAGATCGGCCAGGACCGTATCGAGACGGTCCGCGGCTTCGGCTACAAGTTGAAGGCCTGAGCGAGCGGATGCGGGGGTACTTCCGGCGCCTGGTGACGGCGTGCGTCGACCGGGCGAACATCGGTGCGGGGCTGAGGTGGAAGCTCAGTGCGGCCATCGCCGTGGTCGGGGCGCTCGTGGCGCTGGTGCTGAGTCTGGTGGTGCACAACGCGGCGCGGGTGTCGATGCTGGACAACGCGCGCGATCTGGCCGACGAACGCGTCATGGTCGCCCAGCGCAACTACGAGCTGTCCGGACGGCTGAACTTCCCCAACACCAAGATCGACGATCCCCAGCTGCCGAAGGAGCTGCGGGAGAAGGTCGAGGCGGGGCGGCGGGCGACCTATGTGACCGACCGGAGCGGGGCGCCGGACATCTGGGCGGCCGTGCCGCTGAAGAACGGTCATGTGATGTCGCTGCACTCCGGTTTCACCGACCGCAGCTCGGACATCCTCAAGGACCTCGACCAGGCCCTGGTAATCGGTTCCATCACGGTCGTGCTGGGCGGCAGCGCGCTCGGCGTGCTCGTGGGCGGGCATCTGTCGCGGCGGCTGCGCAAGGCGGCCAGCGCCGCCAACCGGGTCGCCAAGGGGGAGACGGACGTCCGGGTGCGGGAGGCCATCGGCGGGGTGGTGCGGGACGAGACCGACGACCTGGCCAGCGCGGTGGACGCCATGGCGGACGCGCTGCGGCAGCGGCTGGAGGCCGAGCGCAGGGTCACCGCCGACATCGCGCACGAGCTGCGCACGCCGGTGACCGGTCTGCTGACCGCGGCCGAACTGCTGCCGCCCGGCCGGCCGACGGAGCTGGTGCTGGACCGGGCGAAGGCCATGCGCACGCTCGTGGAGGACGTCCTGGAGGTGGCCCGGCTGGACAGCGCCTCCGAACGGGCGGAGCTGCAGGACATCCTGCTCGGCGAGTTCGTCACCCGGCGGGTCGCGGCGAAGGATCCGGACGTCACGGTGCGCGTGGTGCACGAGTCGGAGGTCACCACCGATCCCCGGCGTCTGGAGCGGGTCCTGTTCAACCTGCTCGCCAATGCCGCCAGGCACGGCAAACCGCCCATCGAGGTCACCGTCGAGGGCCGGGTCATCCGGGTCCGCGACCACGGGCCCGGCTTCCCCGAGAACCTGCTCGCCGAGGGGCCGAGTCGCTTCCGCACCGGCAGCGCGGACCGGGCCGGCCGCGGTCACGGCCTGGGTCTGACCATCGCCGCCGGTCAGGCCCGGGTGCTGGGCGCGCGGCTGACCTTCCGCAACGTACGGCCGGCGGGGGCACCGGACGGCCTACCGGCCGAGGGCGCGGTCGCCGTGCTGTGGCTGCCGGGACACGCGCCGACGAGCACCGGGTCGTATCCCGTACTGACCCAGTAGGGCGCCTCAGCCGGACCAGTCCTGGTCCATGTCGAGGCCGCCCTCGCGGCGCTGGGTGAAGGAGAACCAGTTGCCGCAGGCCCGGGGTCTCGCCGTAGGTCTCCTTGAAGGCGCGGATGAAGTGGTAGCGCGAATAGCCCGCGTGTGCCGCGACCGCCTCCAGGCCGAGGTCCGGGTCCGCCCAGTCCCGGTCCCTCGCGTCCTTGGCCAGCCTCAGCCGGCGCGCCTTGTCCATACGACCGATGGTGGCACGGGGGTCCGACAGTGGTGCGTGCTCCGGCTCCGTCGGGGGCCGGCCGCACCCGCGCCCCGGGGGCCGGCAGCGCGGCCGGCCCCCGGGGCGCGGGTGCGCCGCCGAGGGCCTTCGTGTCCTGGGGAAGCGGTCCCTCAGACGGGTTCGGTCACCGCCGCCGCTGCCGGGGCGCCGTCGTCGGTCTTCTCCTTCTCGGGGCCTTCGCCCTTCAGCGGGACCTCCTTGACGAACACGGACGCCACCAGCGCGACCCCCGCGATCACGGCACCCAGGAGGAACGCGGAGTGGGTGCCCGAGGACACCGCGTACTGGTAGGCCTCGCGGGCCGCGACCGGCAGCTCCGCCAGGCTCTCCGCGTCCAGCTGGGCGGACTGCTCGGTCACCTTGGAGCCCACCGCGCCGGCCCGCTCGGTCATGACGTCCTGCACGCGGTTGTTGAACAGCGCGCCCATGATCGCCACGCCGAAGGACGCGCCGAGGGTGCGGAACAGGGTGGCGGAGGAGGACGCCACGCCCATGTCCTTCATCTCCACGCTGTTCTGCGCGACCAGCATGGTGATCTGCATCAGACAGCCCATGCCGAGGCCGACCACGGCCATGTAGACACCGGAGGTGAGGCGGGAGGTCCCGGTGTCCATCGTGGACAGCAGGTACAGGCCTACGATCATCAGCGCGCTGCCGAGGACGGGGAAGACCTTGTACCGCCCGGTGTTGGTGGTCACCCGGCCCGCGACCATCGAGGTGATCAGCATGGCGCCGAGCATCGGCAGCAGCAGCAGACCGGAGTTGGTGGCGGAGGCTCCCTGTACGGACTGCTGGTACAGCGGCAGGAAGAGCGTCGCGCCGAACATCGCGAAGCCGACGATGAACCCGATGACGGACATCAGCGTGTAGTTGCGGCTGCGGAAGATGTGCAGCGGCACCACCGGTTCGGCGGCCCTGGTCTGCCAGAACACGAAGCCGACGAGCGAGGCGACACCGAGGCCGATCAGCTCCATGATCCGCGCGGAGGTCCAGGCGTACTCCGTGCCGCCCCAGGTGGTGACCAGCACGATGGCGGTGATGCCGACGGTCAGCAGCGCGACTCCGAGGTAGTCGATGCCGGCCTTGGCCCGCTTCTTCGGCAGGTGCAGTACGACGCCCACGGCGGCCAGTGCGACCGCGCCGAGCGGCAAATTGATGTAGAAGGCCCAGCGCCAGCCCCAGTTGTCGGTGATGGTGCCGCCGACCAAGGGCCCGCCGATCATGGCCAGCGCCATCACGGCGGCCATCATGCCCTGGTACTTGCCGCGCTCACGGGGCGGGATCAGGTCGCCGACGATCGCCATGACACCGACCATCAGACCGCCGGCGCCCAGCCCCTGCACCGCGCGGAAGCCGATCAGCTCACCCATGTTCTGCGCCATGCCGCTGAGCGCGGAGCCGATCAGGAAGATCACGATCGAGGTCATGAACGTGGCCTTGCGCCCGTACATGTCGCCGAGCTTGCCCCAGACCGGGGTGGAGGCCGCGGTCGCGAGCGTGTAGGCGGTGACGACCCAGGACAAGTGTTCCAGTCCGCCCAGCTCGCCCACGATCGTCGGCATGGCCGTGCCGATGATCATGTTGTCGAGCATCGCGAGCATCATCGCGATCATGAGTGCGAGCAGGACCACCCGCACACTGCGTGGCTGCTTGCCGCCGTCCGTCTCAGCGGCCCCCGCCGCCGGTGTGTCCGCCATGATTCCCACTCCCCCGGCCACCGCGTCGCGTGGCCACCCCTACTTACTTGCCGACCGGCTAGTGCACGTCACTGGGAAGCTAGTCGCGCAACTAGCCGGGCGTCAAGTAAGTTTTCGTCAAGGGCGGGTCGAGCAGGAGGATGGGCGGCACCATGGACGGCACCAGACAGCGGCGCCGCGGGAACACCCGCCAGCGCATCCAGGACGTGGCGCTCGAACTCTTCGCCGAGCAGGGCTACGAGAAGACCTCTCTGCGCGAGATCGCCGAGCACCTGGACGTCACCAAAGCGGCGCTCTACTACCACTTCAAGACGAAGGAAGAGATCCTCGTCAGCATCTTCGAGGGCCTCTCCCGGCCGATGCAGGAGCTGATCGAGTGGGGACGGCAGCAGCCGCACTCGCTGGAGACGAAGCAGGAGATCATCCGCCGGTACAGCGAGGCCCTGATGGGCGCGGCCCCGCTCTTCCGCTTCATGCAGGAGAACCAGGCGACCGTCCGCGAGCTGCGCATCGGCGAGATGTTCAAGACCCGCATGCTCGGACTGCGGGACATCCTGATGGACCCGGACGCCGATCTCGTCGACCAGGTGCGCTGCGTCAGTGCCCTGTTCACCATGCACGCGGGGATGCACGTCCTGCAGGACGTGGAAAGCGACCCCGAGGAGAAGCGCAAGGCCGTCCTCGAGGTCGCCACCGATCTGATCACCCAGGCCCACCGGGGCGCCGGGAGCGCCTAGAGCGCCGTCACGCGTCCGGGGTCAGAGGCTGACGCCGTTGGCGCGCAGGAACTTCGCCGGGTCGATGGCGGAGCCGTAGTTCGGGGTGGTGCGGATCTCGAAGTGCAGGTGGGGGCCGCTGGAGTTGCCGGTGTTGCCGGACAGGGCGATCTTCTGGCCGGTCTTGACGACCTGGCCGGCGTTCACGTTCACCGAGGACAGGTGGGCGTACTGGGAGTACGTGCCGTTGCTGTGCTTGATGACGACGGCGTTGCCGTAGGCGGGGCCGTCGCCGGCGCCGTTGCCGCCGGCCTTGACGACGGTGCCGCCGTGGACGGCGACGACGGGGGTGCCGGTCGGGACGGCGTAGTCCTGTCCGGAGTGCTTGGAGGCCCACATGCCGCCGTTCGCCGCGTAGCTCGCGGAGAGCTTGTAGCTCTTCACGGGGTCGGTCCAGGACGCGGCCTTCTTCTTGGCGGCGGCCTGCGCGGCCTTCCTGGCCTCGGCTGCCTTCGCGGCGGCAGCCTTCCTGGCCTCGGCAGCCTTCTTGGCCTCGGCGGCCTTCGCGGCCTTCGCGGCCTGGGCCTTCGCGGCCTGGGCCTGGGCGGCGGCCTGCGCCTGAACGGCACTGGCCGCACCGGACGCGGCCGTGGTGTCGGCAGCGGCCGCGACCCCGGCCCCCAGTGCGACCGAGGCCCCCATGCCGGCGGCCAGCACGGCCGCACGGGTGCGGATCAGGGACGTACGGGAGAAACGGGACGTAACGCGCCGGGACATCTCAACCTCACCAGGAAGGGGACAGAGGAAACCACCCGGCACACAGGACCGCGCCGCGGTGGCCATTCAGTGGTAACCCTTCCGCCTGAAAAGCCGCAAAGGTGCGATCTGCGACTTCCCTTAGTACTCCGCGCGTGAGACGCACGTCTCTTGACAGAAGCCCCTTATTGGGCGAAACCCGCATTCCAGGACGCTCGATCACGGTTTTGCGTCGAATGTCCGATTTACCTTTTGCCCCTCTTGCACTATTCCGGCTAGTACCGGACATAGCGCCTGTGCAGCATGTCACCGGGGTGCGGCATGTGCCGCTTCAGAAATGTGACGCAGGCCCCTAGGCGCCTACCGCCCGGTAACCCTACGGTTCACCTCGCGTCACCCTCGTACACGAACATGTACACGCCATGCTGGCAGCGTCACGACGTGAGAGGACCCCCACGACATGAGAAGCCGACGCCCCTGGTTGCGCCGCGTATCGGTGACCGCCGCCTCCGCGACCGCACTGGTGGCCCTGGCCGTACCGGCCGAGGCCACCGCTCCCTCGGGTTCCCCCGCGGCCGGCACCGCGGCCCCGACCGCCGCGGAAGACGTCGACTACGGCACCTGGCAGCGGGACTGCCAGGCGGTCATGGACCAGGCCCTGCCCTACCTGGAACAACGGATCGCGGACTCCGGACCGGGCGAGAAGCAGGCCATCGTCCTCGACGTCGACAACACCGCCCTGGAGACCGACTTCGGCTTCAGCTTCCCCCAGCCGGCCAACGAGCCGGTTCTGGAGGTCGCCCGGTACGCGGAGGAACGCGGTGTCGACCTGTTCTTCGTGACCGCCCGCCCCGGCATCATCCAGGCGCCCACCGAGTGGAACCTCGACCGGGCCGGCTACGAGTCCTCCGGCCTGCACGTCCGTGGCTTCCTCGACCTGTTCAAGAACGTCGCCGACTACAAGACGGCCCAGCGCGTCGCCATCGAGCGGAAGGGCTACACGATCATCGCCAACATCGGCAACAGCCCCACCGACCTGTCGGGCGGCCACGCCGAGAAGACCTTCAAGCTGCCGGACTACGACGGTCAGCTGTCCTGAACCGCCTCCAGCCAGGAAGAAGGGGTCTGGGGGGGGGGGGGGGGGGGGGGGGGGGGGGCGCCCCCGTGCCTGCGCGGGGGCGTGGGCGTGCATAAGGGTCTCTTCTTTGTTGTTGTGAGCCTCCCAACCCCGTCCCTCTTGCCGTAGCTA
>NZ_JBVIIM010000010.1:32795-254486 GCF_055569765.1 Streptomyces sp. NPDC031365
AGAAAAGAGGAAGGGGAAGTAGTAGGAGCAAAAAAAAAAAGACCCCCCCCCCCCCCACCCCCGCCCCCCCCCCCCCCCCCTCCCCCCCCCCCCCCCCCCCAGACCCCTTCTTCGTTCAGGCCGAGCGCCGCAGCGGCTACGCGTCCTTGCTCAGGTTCGGGCCGGCCCCGCCGGCCGCCTGCTCGATCGGCGGGACGTCGGGCAGGGCCGACTTCTCCTCACCACGGAAGGTGAAGGTCTGGGACTCGCCCTCGCCCTCGATGTCCACGACCACGATGTGACCGGGACGCAGCTCGCCGAAGAGGATCTTCTCCGACAGCGAGTCCTCGATCTCGCGCTGGATGGTCCGGCGCAGCGGACGGGCGCCCAGCACGGGGTCGTAGCCCCTCTTGGACAGCAGTTCCTTGGCCGGCTGGGACAGCTCGATGCCCATGTCCCGGTCCTTCAGCCGCTCGTCCACCTTCTCGATCATCAGGTCGACGATCTGCAGGATGTCGTCCTGCGTGAGCTGCGGGAAGACCACCACGTCGTCGACACGGTTGAGGAACTCGGGACGGAAGTGCTGCTTGAGTTCGTCCGAGACCTTGTTCTTCATGCGGTCGTAGTTGGTCTTCGTGTCGCCCGCGGCGGCGAAGCCCAGGTTGAAGCCCTTGGAGATGTCCCGGGTGCCGAGGTTGGTCGTCATGATGATGACCGTGTTCTTGAAGTCCACGACCCGGCCCTGGGAGTCGGTCAGGCGACCGTCCTCCAGGATCTGCAGCAGCGAGTTGAAGATGTCCGGGTGGGCCTTCTCGACCTCGTCGAAGAGAACGACCGAGAACGGCTTGCGGCGCACCTTCTCCGTCAGCTGGCCGCCCTCCTCGTAGCCCACGTAGCCGGGGGGCGAACCGAAGAGGCGCGAGACCGTGTGCTTCTCGCTGAACTCCGACATGTCGAGGGAGATCAGCGCGTCCTCGTCACCGAAGAGGAACTCGGCGAGGGCCTTGGAGAGCTCGGTCTTACCGACACCGGAGGGGCCGGCGAAGATGAACGAGCCACCGGGACGCTTCGGGTCCTTCAGACCGGCCCGGGTGCGGCGGATCGCCTTGGACAGCGCCTTGACGGCGTCCTTCTGGCCGATGACCCGCTTGTGGAGCTCGTCCTCCATGCGCAGCAGGCGGGACGACTCCTCCTCCGTCAGCTTGAAGACCGGAATGCCGGTCGCCGTGGCGAGGACCTCGGCGATCAGGTCGCCGTCGACCTCCGCGACGACATCCATGTCGCCGGCCTTCCACTCCTTCTCCCGCTTCGCCTTGGCGGCCAGGAGCTGCTTCTCCTTGTCGCGCAGGGAGGCGGCCTTCTCGAAGTCCTGCGAGTCGATCGCGGACTCCTTGTCCCGGCGGACACCGGCGATCTTCTCGTCGAACTCGCGCAGGTCCGGCGGCGCGGTCATCCGGCGGATACGCATCCGCGAGCCGGCCTCGTCGATCAGGTCGATCGCCTTGTCCGGCAGGAAGCGGTCCGAGATGTAGCGGTCGGCCAGGGTGGCGGCCTGGACCAGGGCCTCGTCCGTGATGGAGACGCGGTGGTGCGCCTCGTAGCGGTCGCGGAGACCCTTGAGGATCTCGATCGTGTGCGGCAGGGAGGGTTCGGCGACCTGGATCGGCTGGAAGCGGCGCTCGAGGGCCGCGTCCTTCTCCAGGTGCTTGCGGTACTCGTCCAGCGTGGTCGCACCGATGGTCTGCAGCTCGCCGCGGGCCAGCATCGGCTTCAGGATGGAGGCGGCGTCGATGGCGCCCTCGGCGGCACCCGCACCGACCAGCGTGTGCAGCTCGTCGATGAACAGGATGATGTCGCCGCGGGTGCGGATCTCCTTGAGCACCTTCTTCAGGCGCTCCTCGAAGTCACCGCGGTAGCGGGAGCCGGCGACCAGGGCACCGAGGTCCAGGGTGTAGAGGTGCTTGTCCTTGAGGGTCTCGGGCACCTCGCCCTTGACGATGGCCTGGGCGAGGCCCTCCACGACGGCGGTCTTGCCGACGCCGGGCTCACCGATCAGTACCGGGTTGTTCTTGGTACGGCGGGACAGCACCTGCATGACCCGCTCGATCTCCTTCTCGCGCCCGATGACCGGGTCGAGCTTGGACTCACGAGCGGCCTGGGTGAGGTTCCGGCCGAACTGGTCGAGGACCAGGGACGTGGAAGGCGTGCCCTCCGCAGGACCGCCGGCGGTGGCGGTCTCCTTGCCCTGGTAACCGGAGAGCAGCTGGATCACCTGCTGCCGCACGCGGTTCAGATCAGCGCCCAGCTTGACCAGGACCTGGGCGGCGACGCCCTCGCCCTCACGGATCAGGCCGAGCAGGATGTGCTCCGTGCCGATGTAGTTGTGGCCCAGCTGAAGGGCCTCGCGGAGCGACAGCTCCAGAACCTTCTTGGCACGGGGGGTGAAGGGAATGTGACCCGACGGGGCCTGCTGGCCCTGCCCGATGATCTCCTCCACCTGCTGGCGGACCGCCTCGAGCGAAATCCCGAGGCTCTCAAGGGCCTTGGCGGCGACACCCTCACCCTCGTGGATCAGGCCCAGGAGGATGTGCTCGGTGCCGATGTAGTTGTGGTTGAGCATCCGGGCTTCTTCCTGAGCCAGGACGACAACCCGCCGCGCGCGGTCGGTGAACCTCTCGAACATCGTTAATCGCTCCTCAGAGCGGTCAGGCAGTGGGGGGAACTTCCCCTCCCTGTCCTTCCGCAGCTTAGTCCCGCAAGCGGGGACCGCTCATTCCAACTGCCGACACCGTCGATGGCCTCCTGACCCCGCTCACGCCGACATCTCCTCCAACCCGATGGTGCGAGACGATGTTCCCGCAGGCCAGGCAGTTACCCCCATCGCCAGTACGCCCGTGGCGAACGGGAGGCGTGCCGTCCTGCGTGTCGCCCCCTCCCACTAGGGATGTCTTACCCCCTGCTACGGACAGTCCATGCCGAGTGCACGGGTTCCCTCCGCTACGGGCGAACAACCTTGCGCCTGCCCGCATCCCCGCGCGCTCCCTCGTTCGCCACTCCCTGCATGCGCGTACACACCCAGCGTAACCTTCCCTGCCTTCGCACAGTTGCGCGGGGCATGGTTGGCATCCACTCCGCCGGCGTCCCGCGCCCCCGCCGGCCGCTCACACCGAGTGACGACGAGGTCAGGCACTGGTACGAGAACGTGCTGGACTGGCCCACGGTGCCCGGGGCTCCGGTGCGACTGGCGGTGGGGGTGCTGTTCGACGTGCTCGACGTGCCCGTCGAGGCGGGGTACCCGGCGCTGGAGCGCCTGGGGCGCTTCGGTCGGGGCTTCCCGGTGGCCCTCTCCGGCGGCCGGATGCGGCTGCTGGTGGCCGCGGGCAGTGCGGAGGAACTGCCGGGGCTGCTGGAGTGGCTGGACTGGGGCGCACCGCCGGAGCTGGACCTGACGGCGATCGGGGCCGGGGGTCTCATGGAGGCCCCCTGTCCCGTCGGCTCCGGCGCGGACGGCACCGGGGACGGGGCCCGGCCCCGCGGCACCCGCGCGCGCGTGGGGGACGGTTCGCAGGGGGCCGCCGTATGGCTGCGGCCCCCCGGGCCGGGACTCGAGGCCGAGGCCTCGCTGCCGACGCTGTCGGCGATGGGCACGAGGGGTGTCGGCGGGGCCTGTGCGGGCCCCCCGGATCTCGTGCGGCTGGTGAACACCGTGGCGACACAGGTCCACCGGGTTCGGCTGCGGCGCGCGTGTGCGGCCGCCGCCGCACGGACCGACGGTCAGCCGTTGGCCTTTTCGTAGGCCTCGCGGATGGATGCCGGAACACGACCGCGGTCGTTGACCTCGTAACCGTTCTCCTTCGCCCAGGCGCGGATGGCCGCGGTGTCCTGGCCGCCGCCGGAAGAAGCACGCGCCTTTCCACGCCCACCCGAAGCGCGGCCTCCGGTGCGACGACCGCCCTTCACGTAAGGCTCGAGAAGGCCGCGGAGCTTGTCCGCATTGGCGGTGGTGAGATCGATCTCGTACGTCTTGCCGTCCAACGCGAACGTCACGGTCTCGTCCGCCTCGCCGCCGTCGAGGTCGTCGACAAGAAGGACCTGAACCTTCTGTGCCACCGGATTTCCTTTCATCGATAACGTGAGGGGCGGGGTGTGCCGGCGTCCGCCGTATCGCCGCCCCTTGTTATATGCAGTACTGCAGCACTCCGGAAAGCAAACCGCTTTTGCCGTAAAAACACAAACCCCCGGCAGAGATCCGATGCCCGCAGCGGGTACGGAAACGTGCGCGTTTCGGACATAGGGCCCCTGCGGCAAGGGATCCTGTGCCGAATCGCCCGGTGATCACAGATGCAGAAGCATCCGGCTGTTGCCCAAGGTGTTCGGTTTCACGCGTTCGAGACCGAGGAACTCCGCGACGCCCTCGTCATAGGAACGCAGCAGCTCCGCGTACACATCGGTGTCGACGGGGGTCTCCCCGATCTCGACGAAGCCGTGCTTGCTGAAGAAGTCCACTTCGAAGGTCAGGCAGAATACGCGCCGAACACCGAGCCGGCGGGCCGTCTCCAGCAACTTCCCCAGCAACCGGTGTCCGACGCCGGCGCCCTTCAGACCCGGCTTCACGGCCAGAGTGCGGACTTCCGCGAGGTCTTCCCACATCACGTGCAGGGCGCCGCAGCCGACCACCTCCGCGTTGTCGTCCCGTTCCGCGACCCAGAACTCCTGGATGTCCTCGTAAAGCGTCACCGTCGCTTTGTCGAGCAGGATGCCGCCGCGGACGTAGGCGTCAAGGAGACGGCGCACGGCCTGCACATCGCTGGTGCGGGCCCGCCGGACCGTGAGGGCATTTGCGGTGACTTCGGGGCTGTCTGCTGACATGAACGGACGCTATCGTCCGCCGCGGTCCTCGGCGGAGCCGGGGTTCTCATCGGTGGTTTCCGCGGGCTGGACGATCCGTACCGCGTCGGTGAGAGCCCGGCGCTGTTCCTCGCTCATCATGCCGAAGAAGGCCACGAGAGCGGCGGCGGCGTTGTCGCTCTGCGACCACGCTTCGTTCATCAGTGCCGCGGCGTAGGCGGCGCGAGTGGAGACCGCCTCATATCGATAGGCCCGGCCTTCGACTTCTCGGCGTACCCAGCCCTTCTGATGGAGATTGTCCAGAACGGTCATCACTGTCGTGTACGCGATGGACCGTTCCTTCTGCAGGTCTTCCAGGACTTCCCGAACGGTCACCGGGCGGTTCCACTTCCACACCCGCGTCATGACCGCGTCTTCGAGTTCTCCCAAGGGGCGAGGCACAACTCAGAACAATAGTGGGAGATCCCGTCCATGGCGTGCCGGACGGGCACCATCAATGGCAAACATGCACAAAAAGGGCGTACGAATGGAGGTCGTACGCCCTGAGGGCGGTGTGGGCCGGGCCGTGCGCCGGGGTCAGGCCTCGGCCTTGGGGGAGGCGGCCCCGGGGGAAGGGTCGGCGGCCTCCGCCCTCGCGAGGGCCGCGTCGACGGCGGCGTCCTCCTTGGCCTTGTTGGCGCCGCCCTGAGTCTTCACGATCACTCGGATGACGCTGATGAAGAGGACGGCCATGACGACCGGAGGGAGGAGCGCGGAGACGTAGTCCATGACTCCAGGGTAGCCAGACGGAGCCGTCAGCCCACGGCCAGGTGCCGGCCGGACGGAGGGGGCGTGCGTTTGCGGCGGGGGAAGACCTCGCCCGGGGTGGGGACGGGACGGGTGGGCTTGGGGGTGCCGGGAGCGGGAGCGGGGGTGGGAGCGGGGGTGGGAGCGGGGTTCGGTGCGGGATGGGGCCGCGACGGCCTCTCCGCGGGCTTGTCCTTGTCCTTGCCCTTGTCCTTGTCCTTCTCCTGTTCTTCGGCGGCGGCCGCCCGACCTCCCGGAAGAACCGTGAGGCGGGCGCGTTCACAGTGGTGCAGGAGAGCGGCGGCGGCGGGGTTGCCGCGCAGGGCGCGGAGGGCGGCCAGATCATCGGGGTGGGGTGGGTATCCGGCGCCCAACGCCTCCTCAAGGAGCGTGAGGTAGCCGGCTGTGGTGCCGGGGAGGGCGGCGCGGTAGCGGCCGAGGTCGGCCAGGAGGAAGGCACGCAGCCGGGCACTCTCCCGCGCCGCCTCGTCGAGGGAGTCGGCGAGACTGAGGCAGTCCTGGACGTCGTCGGCCGTGGCGGGGGTGGGATGCAGGGCGAGGGCGAGGGCGCGGCGGAGCACGCGCAGCTCCTCCGCACCGAACACCATGCCGCCGCGGGATCCGTAGGGCGTGGGCATGCTGCGACGATACGCGCTAATCAGACAAACCACGCATATAGGGCTTTGGTGTGGCGCCGGCGCCACCCGGGTGGGCGGGACGCCCGACGTCACGGCTCCCGGACCCGTCGGCGCCCGGACACCGGGCCGGGCGGGCCGCGGAACCCGCCCCCGCCCGGCCCACCCCGGCACCGTGCAGCGCTACATGCGCGACACGTTCCGCTCGTACACCAGACGGAGGCCGACCAAGGTCAGCCACGGCTCGTGCTCGTCGATGACCGAGCTCTCGCCCAGCACCATCGGCGCCAGCCCACCTGTCGCGATCACCGTCACCTCGTCGGGATCGTCCGCCAGCTCCCGGGCCATACGGTTGACCACGCCGTCGACCTGGCCCGCGAAGCCGTAGATGATGCCGGACTGCATCGCCTCGACCGTGTTCTTCCCGATCACGCTCCGCGGCCGCGCCACCTCGATCTTGCGCAGCTGCGCGCCGCGGACGCCGAGTGCCTCGACGGAGATCTCGATGCCGGGCGCGATGACACCACCGACGTACTCCCCGCGCGCGCTGACCGCGTCGAACGTCGTCGCCGTGCCGAAGTCGACGACGACGGCCGGACCGCCGTAGAGGTCGACGGCCGCGACCGCGTTGATGATGCGGTCCGCGCCGACCTCCTTGGGGTTGTCGGTGAGGATCGGCACGCCCGTCTTCACGCCCGGCTCCACGAGGATCGCGGGGACGTCCCCGTAGTACCGACGGGTGACCTCGCGCAGTTCGTGCAGGACGGAGGGGACCGTCGCACAGATCGCGATGCCGTCGATGCCGTCGCCCAACTCGTCGCCGAGGAGCGGGTGCATGCCCATGAGGCCCTGGAGGAGGACCGCGAGCTCGTCCGCCGTGCGGCGCGCGTCCGTGGAGATGCGCCAGTGTTCGACGATGTCGTCGCCGTCGAAGAGGCCCAGGACGGTGTGCGTGTTGCCTACGTCGATCGTCAGCAGCATGACCGGTCCTACTCCGCCGCTCGCAGGTCGAGGCCGATGTCCAGGATCGGCGAGGAGTGGGTGAGGGCTCCCACCGCCAGGTAGTCGACGCCCGTGTCGGCGTACGCCTTGGCGCCTGTGAGGGTGAGGCGCCCGGAGGCCTCCAGGGCCGCGCGGCCCTGGACGAGGTCCACCGCCTCAGCACACTCCCCCGGGGTGAAGTTGTCCAGCAGGATCAGGTCGGCGCCGGCGTCCAGGACCTCGCGGAGCTGGTGCAGGGTGTCGACCTCGACCTCGATCGGGACGTCGGGGAAGCGCTCGCGGACCGCGTTGAAGGCCTCGGCGACGCCGCCGGCCGCCACCACGTGGTTGTCCTTCACCAGAGCCGCGTCCGAGAGGGACATGCGGTGGTTGACTCCGCCACCGCAGCGCACGGCGAACTTCTCCAGGCTGCGCAGGCCCGGAGTGGTCTTGCGGGTGTCGCGGACCTTGGCCTTGGTGCCGTCGAGGGCGTCCGCCCACGCGCGCGTGGCGGTGGCGATGCCCGACAGGCGGCACAGGAGGTTCAGGGCGCTGCGCTCCGCGGTGAGGATGTCGCGCGTCCGGGTCGTGACCGAGAGCAGGGTCTGGCCGGCTTCCACGCGGTCGCCGTCCTCCGCGTGGCGTTCGACCTCGAACTCCTCCGTGCAGACGATCGACATGACCGCCTCGGCGATCCTGAGGCCCGCCACCGTACCCGCCTCGCGCGCGGTGAAGTCGGCGGTGGCGACGGCGTCCTCCGGGATGGTCGCGACCGTGGTCACGTCCACGCCGTGGGCCAGGTCCTCCTGGAGAGCCACGTTGGCGATGTCCTCGACCTCCACGGGGTCGAGGCCCGCGTCGGCGAGGAGCTGGGCGAGCGCGGGGTCGAGGCCGCACTCCAGGTAGGTCTCCTCGTCGGCGCCGCAGGCACAGCCGTCGCCACAGCCGCCGGAGGAAACGAGGGGAAGGTCGGGGGTGGTCACTGCTGTCACTGCTCCTGGGGCTGGGGGAGGGTCGGGGGGAAGTCTGTGGTGCCGGTGGTGTGCGCCGCCAGCGAGCGGTCCGGATTCAGCCGTACGACGATGTGCCGGCGCCAGGTCGTGTCGTCGCGCTCCGGGTGGTCCTCGCGCCAGTGGCAGCCGCGGGTCTCCTCACGCCGCCGCGCCGCGGCGACCAGGACGCGGGCCACACACAGGAGGTTGGTGGCCTCCCAGGTGTCGACGCCCGGCTCGGCGGTCTTGCCGTCCTCGTCGAGGGCGTCGCGCGCGTCGGCGTGGAGGCGGTGGAGACGGTCGGCGGCCTCGGACAGGGACGCCTCGGAACGCAGTACGCCCGCTCCCCGGGTCATGGTCCGCTGGATGGTGAAGCGGGCCTCCGGGGGGAGGAGGGGGTGGGCGGGGCGCTCCGTGGGGGGCAGCGGCTGCGGCACGCGCGCGTGGAGGGTTCCGGTGCGTGCGATGTCGGCGGCGATGCTCTCGGCGTAGACCAGGCCTTCGAGGAGGGAGTTGGAGGCGAGGCGGTTGGCCCCGTGCACGCCGGTGCACGCGACCTCGCCGCACGCGTACAGGCCCGGCACGGTGGTGCGGCCGTGGGAGTCGGTGCGGACGCCGCCGGAGGCGTAGTGGGCGGCCGGGGCGACCGGGACGGGCTCGGTGACCGGGTCGATGCCGTGGGCGCGGCAGGCGGCGAGGATCGTGGGGAAGCGGTGCTCCCACATCTCCGCGCCGAAGTGGCGGGCGTCGAGGTACATGTGCTCGGCGTCCTGCTCCCGCATGCGCCGCATGATGCCCTTGGCGACGATGTCGCGGGGGGCCAGTTCGGCGAGTTCGTGCTGCCCCTGCATGAAGCGCACCCCGTCGGCGTCCACCAGGTGGGCGCCCTCGCCGCGTACCGCCTCGGAGACCAGGGGCTGCTGGCCTTCCGCGTCCGGGCCGAGGAAGAGGACCGTGGGGTGGAACTGGACGAACTCGAGGTCGCTCACCTCGGCGCCCGCGCGAAGGGCGAGGGCCACGCCGTCGCCGGTGGAGACGGAGGGGTTCGTGGTCGCCGAGAAGACCTGGCCCATGCCCCCGGTGGCCAGGACCACGGCGGGGGCGTGGACGGCCCCGACGCCGTCGTGCTGGCCCTCGCCCATGACGTGCAGGGTGACGCCGGCGGCGCGGCCGTCGGCGTCCGTGAGGAGGTCCAGGACGAGGGCGTTCTCGATGGTGCGCAGGCCCCGCGCGCGGACCGCCTCGACAAGGGCGCGGGAGATCTCCGCGCCGGTGGCGTCGCCGCCCGCGTGGGCGATGCGGCGGCGGTGGTGGCCGCCCTCACGGGTGAGGGCGAGGCCGCCCTCGGTGGACTCGTCGAAGTGCGCGCCGGTCGCGATGAGGCGGCGTACGGCGTCGGGGCCCTCGGTGACCAGGATGCGGACCGCTTCCTCGTCGCACAGGCCGGCGCCGGCGACCAGGGTGTCGTCCAGGTGCTGCTCGGGGGTGTCGCCGTCGCCGAGGGCGGCGGCGATACCGCCCTGGGCCCAGCGGGTGGAGCCGTCGTCGAGGCGGGCCTTGGTGACGACCACCGTGGTGAGGCCGGCTGCCTCGCACCGCAGTGCCGCGGTGAGGCCGGCGACGCCGGAGCCGACGACCACGACGTCCGCGTCGATGGACCACCCGGGCGCGGGCGCATGCAGACGGGGGCGAGCGCGAAGCGCTTTCGTTCGAGGGTGGTGGTGGGCGACGGGCGGGCGTATGCCTGTGCTGGTCACGAGGCGGCTCCGAAGGTCAGGGGGACGTTGTCGATCAGGCGGGTCCCGCCCACACGGGCGGCGAGGACGAGGACGGCCTCGCCGGTGAAGTCGTCGCCGATCTCGGTGAAGTCGGACGGATCGACCAGGGCCAGGTAGTCCAGTGCGAGGGGCGGGTCGAGCCGGGCGGCCTCGTCGAGGACCAGTCGGGCGGCGGCGCGGATCGCCGCCGTCCCGCCCGCGGTGGTGGCGACGGCGTGTGTGTCGGCCGCCGCGCGGGACTCCCCCATGGCGCTGAGCGCCTCGGCACGCGCGCGTGTGGCGGGCACTTCGCGCGCACGCGCGCGCAGCGCCTGCTGGGCCGCGTGCCGGTCCCGGCCCGCGAACAGGGCCTGGGACAGGGCGAGCGCGGTGCGCCGCTCGGCGGGCGAGAGGTAGCGGTTGCGGCTGGACAGGGCGAGCCCGTCCTCCTCGCGGACGGTGGGGACGCCGACGATCTCGACGCCGAAGTTCAGGTCCCGCACCATGCGGCGGATCAGGGCGAGCTGCTGGGCGTCCTTCTGGCCGTACAGCGCGATATCGGGGCGGGTGAGGTGGAGCAGCTTGGCGACAACGGTGAGCATGCCGTCGAAGTGGCCGGGGCGCGCGGCGCCCTCCAGGCGTCCCCCCATGGGGCCGGCGGTGACGCGGACCTGCGGTTCGCCGCCCGGGTACACCTCGTCCACGGCGGGGGCGAACACGGCGTCGGCGCCCGCCTGGCCGGCGAGCTCGAGGTCGGCGTCCAGAGTGCGCGGGTACCGGTCCAGGTCCTCACCCGCGCCGAACTGCAGCGGGTTGACGAAGACGGTGACCACCACCTCGCCGCCGGGGCCGGCGATCTCCCGCGCGGTGCGGATCAGCGTGGCGTGTCCCTCGTGCAGTGCGCCCATGGTCATCACGACGGCGCGGCAGCCGGTGCGCGCGCGTGCGTGCAGTTCGGCGGCGGTGCGCAGCAGGGCGGCGGTCATCGGGCGGCTCCGTTCGGGAACGCGCGCGTCGTCGTACGGCCGGGGCCGGCGGAGTGCCGTGCGGCGCCGCTCATCGGTCCTCCCCAGGGGTGCCGTCGGTGCCGTCGGTGCCATGGGCCCCGCCTGCTCCGGCGGCTCCGGCGGCTCCGTCGGCCAGCACGCCGAGCAGGTCCTCGGCGAGTTCCGGCTTGAGCAGGCCGTGGGCGAGGGCGCGGTCGGCGGTGGCGCGGGCCATGGCGAGGTAGCCGGCGACGGCCCCCGGGGAGTGCCTGCGCAGCTCGGCGACATGCGCGGCGACCGTGCCCGCGTCACCCCGCGCGACCGGGCCGGTGAGGGCCGCGTCGCCGGAGCGCAGGGCGTTGTCCAGGGCGGCGCCGAGCAGCGGGCCGAGCATCCGGTCCGGGGCCTCGACTCCGGCGGTGCGCAGCAGTTCCAGGGACTGGGCCACGAGGGTGACCAGGTGATTGGCGCCCAGGGCGAGCGCCGCGTGGTAGAGCGGGCGGTTCTCCTCGGCGATCCACTCCGGTTCGCCGCCCATCTCGATGACCAGGGCTCCGGCGGCCAGCCGCAACTCGTCGGGGGCGGTGACTCCGAAGGAGCAGCCGGCGAGGCGCTGCACGTCGACGGGGGTGCCGGTGAACGTCATCGCCGGGTGCAGGGCGATGGGCAGCGCACCGGCGCGCAGGGCGGGGTCGAGCACCTTCGCGCCGTACCGGCCCGAGGTGTGCACCAGCAGCTGGCCGGGCCGCACCGCACCGGTGTCGGCGAGTCCGGAGACCAACTCGGGCAGCGCGTCGTCCGGGACGGTCAGCAGCACCAGCTCGGACCGCTGGAGCACCTCGGCGGGCGGCAGCACCGGCACGTCCGGGAGCATCTGCTCGGCGCGCCTGCGGGAGGCGTCGGAGACGGCGGAGACGGCCACCGGGCGGTGCCCGGCGAGCTGGAGGGACACGGCCAGGGCGGGGCCCACGCGTCCGGCGCCGACGACGCCGACGGTGAGCCGCGCGGGGCGGTCCCTGGGATCGGGCTGTGGGGTTGTGTTCACGCGACGGTGGCCTTCCCGTTCCAGTCCGCTCGGGGTACCGGACGATTTCTCGTCATGTTAACGCGATCGGTTCCGGGGGCGGTCGGTTGTCCACAGGCTGTGGGTTTCCGTGCGGGGCGGTGACACTCGCGCGTGCGGAAATGTGGGTGCCCGCACGGGCGGGGCGCGGGATGATCGCGGGCATGAAGGGGACGGCACACGACGACGACAGCACGGCGGTGGAGGGCGGGCGGCTGCCCGGGGCGAAGGACGACGAGTCGCGGCCGTCGCTGCGCGAACGGCGGATCGCCGCCTGGCGCGGTGCCCCGCGCGTACTCGCGCGCCTCGGTTTCCTCGCTCCTCTCTCGGAGCGGCTGGCACTGCTGCAGGCGGCGGGGAACGTGTACGACCTCGACAAGGACTCCGACATCTACGGCAACGGTGTCGTGGAGGCCCTGGAGAAGCGGGTCGCCGCTCTGCTCGGCACCGAGACGGCCGCGTTCTTCCCGACCGGAACGATGGCCCAGCAGGTCGCGCTGCGCTGCTGGGCCGGCCGTACCGGCGACCCGGCGGTCGCCCTGCACCCGCTCAGCCACCCGGAGGTGTATGAGCGGAACGCGTTCAGCCGGGTCAGCGGGTTGCGGCCGGTGCGGATCACGAACGAGCCCCGACTGCCCACCGCCGCGGAGGTGCGCGACTTCGAGGAGCCCTTCGGGGCGCTGATGCTGGAACTGCCGCTCAGGGAGGCCGGTTTCGTGCTGCCCACGTGGGAGGAGCTGACCGAGGTGGTGGACGCCGCGCGGGAACGCGAGGCGGTCGTGCACTTCGACGGAGCCCGGCTGTGGGAGTGCACCGAGCACTTCGGCCGGCCGCTGGAGGAGATCGCGGGCCTCGCGGACAGCGTCTACGTGTCCTTCTACAAGTCCCTCGACGCCTACGGCGGAGCGGCCCTCGCCGGCCCCGCGACCCTGATCGAGGAGGCGAGGGCCTGGCGGCACCGGTACGGGGGCAACGTCTTCCAGCAGTTCCCGACCGCGCTGTCGGCGCTGATCGGCCTGGAGCGGGAGCTGCCCCGGCTGCCGGAGTACGTCAGGCACGCGCGCGTGGTGGCCGCCGCCTTGCGCGAAGGGCTCGAGGCGGGCGGGCTGCCCTGGTTCCGGGTCCACCCCGAGGTGCCGCACACCCACGACTTCCAGGTGTGGCTGCCGTACGAGGCCGACGTCGTGGCCGAGGTGGCGATCGGGGCGGCGGAGGAGACGGGGGCCGCGCTCTTCGCCGACCACTGGGATCCGAAGGGGCCGGGGGTGTCCTTCACGGAGGTGTACGTACGGGCGGCGGGGCTGGAGTGGACGGCCGGGGACGTACGGGCGGCGGCGGAGGAGTTCGCGCGGCGGCTGCTCCGCAGCTGATGTCGACCGAACGCCGGAAGGGCGGGCTCCAGCCCTTCCGGCGTTCGAGGATCGGGGTCTGGGGCGGAGCCCCGGGTGCGGGGCGGGAAGGGGCGGCGGGGCGGGAGGAATTCCTCACCGGACGGTGTGGCGGGGTGCACCATGTGGGCATGGGCGTGAGCATCGACATCGCGGGGCTGCGGCCGGAGGATGTCTCCGTCGTCCCCTCCCCCCTGGCCGAGCTCGGGATGGCCCTGCACGCGCTGTCCGAGCCGGGACACCACCCCGGCCTCCAGGGCTGGGTCACGGGCGTGACCTCGCGGCTGGACCCGCATCTGGCGGACCGCATGTGCGAGGCCGACTTCCTGTGGCGGACGACGTTCTCGGACCTGTTCCTGCCCAGCGCGGGCGTACCGGGCCGCCGGACGCTCCCGGGCGGGACGCTCGCCGAGGAGCTGGACCTGCTGGACAAGCTGTCCGACGAGCAGTTCGTGAACACCGCCCTGGAGTTCACCTGCGCCCTCCCCTACGGCCTGCCGGGCCCCGGCCCGCTCGCCGACGAGGTGCTGCGCCGGCGCTCGCTGGAACTGGCCGCCGCGCGGGGGCCGCAGCAGGTGCGCTTCACCGAGCGGCTGCTCGCCGAGCCGCCGCGGACCAGGGCCTGGCTGCGGCGGTTCCTCCAGGACTGCGACGAGGCGTTCTTCGCCGGCACCTGGGCCCGGCTGCGGCATCAGCTCGCCGCGGACACCCGCCTCAAGTCCGACCTGCTCCGGCACAAGGGGCTGGCCGAGACGCTGGCCTCGGTGTCCCCGGCGGTGACGCTCGACGAGAGCGCCGGCCGCATCACCGTCGACAAGCTGGGCGACGGCCGGACGGCCACGGGCGACGGCGGGCTGCTGCTGATCCCGACCAGCCTCGGCCGGCCGCACCTGATGGTGCTGCACCGGCACGGCTGGCAGCCGGTGCTGCACTACCCGGTCGGCTCCCCCGAACCGGCCGCCCCGCCGACGGTCGGCCAGCTCGCTCTGCGGATGACCGCGCTGTCCCATCCGGTCCGTATGCGTATGTGCCGTCATCTGGCCCGCAGCGAGTACACCACCAGCGAGCTGGCGCAGGTGCACGGCATGACGGCACCGGAGATATCCCGGCACCTGGGTGTGCTGAAGAAGGCCGGGCTGATCAGCACGCGCCGTCGGGGACGGTATGTGCTGCACCAACTGGATGTGACGGTCGTGGCCCGGCTCGGCAGTGACTTCCTGGAGGGGATCCTGCGCTGAGGGCACGCGCCGCGTGTGCGGTCAGTCCCAGCGGATGTGCCGGAGGCCGACCCCCGCCTGGCGCAGCCGCGTCCGCAGCCGGCCCCCGTGGTGGGGTCGCAGGGTCAGTCCGGCCAGTACGGCGATGCGGTCCGCCGTTTTCGGCACCGTGGTGTGGTCGGTCCACAGGTGCTCGGCGAACTCGGGCTCGCCGAGCCGCTCGAGGCAGTGGTCGAGCCGCTGTACCGCCCAGCTCTCCCGGCGAAGGGCGGCGTGGCCCATGACGGCCCCGAGGAGGTGTCCGAAGCCGCGCTCGCGAAGCCGCCGCAGCACTGTCGCCCGCTCCGCGAGGAGGGTGAAGTGGTGCACTTCGTGACCGAGTTCACGCAGCCGGCCGACGGTCTCCGCGAAGTGCCCGGGATCGGTGACGGTCATGGGGGCGATCACCACGCCGTCGTGCGCGGTCAGGACGAGGTCGAGGACCTCGACCACGCTCCGCCGCCAGGACTCCAGGTCCCGGAAGTCCCCGCGGAGTTCGCGCGGAAGCATGCGGTGCAGGCCGAACCCGGGTTGTTCCGGGTCGCAGACGACGCTGCCCGGCAGACGGCGTCGTATCTCGTGTGCCGGCAGCCGTCGGACGGATCGCCGCCCCCGAAGGGGCCGTTGATCCACAGGAGCATGGGCAGACCCTACCGACGCCGCCTGCGCGCGCGGGGCCGTTCAGCCGTGTCCGCCGGCCCGGACCAGCCCGGTCTCGTAGGCGAGGACGACCACCTGCACCCGGTCGCGCAGGCCCACCTTGGTGAGGATGCGGCCCACGTGGGTCTTCACGGTCGCTTCGGAGAGCACCAGCCGGGCCGCGATCTCACCGTTGGACAGGCCCTGCGCGACGAGCACCATGACCTCCCGTTCCCGCTCGGTGAGCCGTTCCAGCTCCTTGTGCGCGGGCTGCTTGCCGGAGCTGGGCAGCATCGGGGCGAAGCGGTCCAGGAGCCGCCGGGTGGTGGAGGGGGCGACCACGGCGTCGCCGCTGTGCACCGCGCGGATCGCGGTGAGCAGTTCCCCCGGCGGCACGTCTTTGAGCATGAAGCCGGAGGCGCCCGCCTTCAGCCCGGAGAAGGCGTATTCGTCGAGGTCGAAGGTGGTGAGGATCAGTACCTTGGGCGGGTCGGTGTCCGCGCAGATCCGGCGCGTCGTCTCCACGCCGTCGAGTTTGGGCATACGGACGTCCATCAGCACCACGTCGACGGCGGTGGAGCGCAGCACCTGGAGGGCCTCGACGCCGTCGCCCGCCTCCGCCACGACGTCCATGTCCGGCTGGGCGTCCAGCACCATCCGGAACCCGGTGCGCAGCAGCACCTGGTCGTCGACGAGCATCACGCGGATCGTCATCGGGCCTCTTCCGTTCGGTCGTCAGGTCGTCAGGTCGTCACAAGGGTTGTGACAGGCGTCAACAGGGGGCGTGCGCGGACGTCAATGCGCGGGTTTGAGCGGCAGCAACACACTGATGCGGAATCCTCCGCCCGGACGCGGTCCCGCGTCCAGGGTTCCGCCGACCATGCCGACCCGTTCACGCATGCCGATCAGGCCGTGGCCCTGGCCGTCGAAGCCGCCCTCCTCGTACAGCTCGTGGGGAGCGCCCTTGCCGTCGTCCTCCACGAGCAGTCCCAGCCCGTCGTCGAAGTACACCAGGCGCACGCTGGCGCCCACGTTGGGGCCGCCGTGCTTGCGGGTGTTGGTGAGCGCCTCCTGCACGATGCGGTAGGCGGTGAGCTCGACACCGCTGGGCAGCGCGCGCGGGGTGCCCTCGACCTTGAAGTCCACGGGCAGTCCGGACTCCCGGCACTGCCCGACCAGGTCCTCGATCTGCTGTACGTCGGGCTGCGGCACGTACTCCCCGGCCTCCTCGTGCTCGCCGGTGCGCAGCACGCCCAGCAGGCGGCGCATCTCGGCCAGCGCCTGGCGGCCGGTGGAGGAGATGGTCTCCAGGGCCTTTTTCGCCTGGTCGGGTGCGGCGTCGAGGACGTAGGCGGCGCCGTCGGCCTGCACGACCATCACCGACACGTTGTGAGCGACGACGTCGTGCAGCTCGCGGGCTATCCGGGCGCGTTCGGCGGCGACGGCGACCTTGGCCTGCGCCGCGCGTTCCTTCTCCAGCCGGGCGGCCCGCTCCTCCAGCTGCGCGAAGTACGCGCGGCGGGTGCGGATCGAGTCGCCGAGCACCCAGGCGAGCGCGAAGGGCACGGTCTGGAAGATCATTATGGCGAGATTGCCCGCCGGGCCCGTGTCCTCGCTCGGCCAGCGCAGCTGCGCGAGCGGGGCCGCGCACAGGCCGGCGGTCAGCGCGAGGCGGGAGGACCAGCGCGCCCCGACCGCCGCGACCGTGTACACGATCACCAGCAGGGCGAAGTCGGCGGGTACTGTCGCCACGTCCGCGATCAGCTGTCCCACGCCCACGGCGAGGGCGAGGACCAGCATCCGCTCGGGCATCCGGCGGCGCAGTGCGACGACCAGCGACAACAGCAGCATGACCGGCACGGTGAGGGCCCGCAGGTCCGTCCCCCGGGCCTCCTCGAGGTTCTCTCCACCGATCAGCGAAATACCGAACAGGACCACGGCCCAGAAGCCGTCGACCCAGGTCGGGTGTCTGCGGAGGAAGTCATAGAGGCGTTGCACGTAACCCAGCGTAGGGAAGTGAAATGCGTGCAGGGGTCAACCGGAGGGCCGATCCCCGGTCGGTACGTGTACTCCGCAAGGTGGAGGCGGGGCATATCCGCGCGCTTAACCTGGGCCGGTGACGAGGGCGTGGGCGGGTGGGGGAAACCGGTGACGGCAGGGACGGGAGAGGGCGGCCGGCGGGGCTGGCGGGCGGCGGCCCAGGACGCCCTGTACGGGCCGTGCGGCTTCTACCGCGGGCCGGGGAAGGGCCCGGCCGGGCACTTCCGTACGTCGGTGCACGCCTCCCCGCTGTTCGCCGCGGCCGTGGCGCGGCTGCTGTGCCGGGTCGACGAGGCGCTGGGACGTCCGGCGGTGCTCGACTTCGTGGACATGGCGGCCGGGCGGGGCGAGCTGGTCACCGGGGTGGTCGCCGCGTTGCCCGCCGACGTGGCGGCACGCACGCGCGCCTACGCCGTCGAGCTGGCCGAGCGGCCCGCCGGGCTCGATCACCGCATCGCGTGGCGGGCGGAGCCCCCGGAGCGGATCACGGGACTGCTCTTCGCCAACGAGTGGCTGGACAACGTACCCGTGGACGTCGTCGAGGTGGACGCGGCGGGCGTACCGCGGCTGGTGCTGGTACGGGAGGACGGGACCGAACGGCTCGGTGAGCCGGTCTCCGGCGCGGAGGCCGAGTGGCTGGCGCGCTGGTGGCCGCTGGGCGCGGAGGAAGGGCTCCGCGCGGAGATCGGGCTGCCCCGGGACCAGGCCTGGGCGGCGTCGGCCGGAACGGTCGTGCGCGGGCTCGCCGTCGCCGTGGACTACGCGCACACGGTCGCCGCGCGGCCGCCGTTCGGGACGCTGACGGCCTTCCGGGAGGGACGGGAGACGGTGCCCGTGCCGGACGGCTCGTGCGACATCACCGCGCATGTCGCCCTGGACGCGTGCGCCGCCGCCGCGCGCCCCGGCGCTCGCCTGCTGCCGCAGCGGGACGCCCTGCACGCGCTGGGGCTGAGCGGCGCACGCCCCCCGCTGGCCCTGGCGTCCACCGACCCCGCCGGGTACGTACGCGCCCTCGCGAGCGCCGGGGAGGCCGCCGAGCTCACCGCGCCGGGCGGTCTCGGGGACTTCGGGTGGCTGGTGCTGCCGGCGGGGATCGAGGAGGTACTCGACGGCTGACGCCCGCCCGGGTCACTTGTCGATGTCGCCCACCACGAAGAACAACGACCCGAGGATCGCCACCATGTCCGCGACCAGCGTCCCCGGCAGCAGCTCGGTGAGCGCCTGGATGTTGTTGTACGACGCCGAGCGCAGCTTCAGCCGGTACGGGGTCTTCTCGCCCTTGCTGACCAGGTAGTAGCCGTTGATGCCGAGGGGGTTCTCGGTCCACGCGTACGTGTGACCCTCGGGCGCCTTGAGGACCTTCGGGAGCCGCTGGTTGACCGGGCCCGGCGGCAGCTCGGCGAGCCGGTCGAGGCAGGCGTCGGCGAGATCGAGGGCGTTGTGGGTCTGTGCCAGGAGGCACTCGAAGCGCGCCAGGCAGTCGCCCTCCTCACGGGTCACCACCTTCAGGACGTCGCCCAGTTCGCCGTAGGCGAGGTACGGCTCGTCACGGCGCAGGTCGAAGTCCACGCCCGAGGCGCGCCCGATCGGCCCGCTCACGCCGTACGCGTGCACGGCCTGCGGGGACAGCACGCCGACGCCGCGCGTGCGGCCGCGGAAGATCTCGTTGCCGAGCACCAGGTCGTCGAAGCGGTCCATGCGGGAGCGCACGTCGGCGACGGCGACGCGGGCGCGCGTCGTCCATCCTGCGGGGAGGTCCTCCTTGAGGCCGCCCACGCGGTTGAACATGTAGTGCATCCGCCCGCCGGAGACCTCCTCCATGACGTGCTGGAGCTCCTCGCGCTCGCGGAAGGCGTAGAAGATCGGGGTGATGCCGCCGAGTTCCAGCGGATAGGAGCCGAGGAACATCAGGTGGTTGAGCACCCGGTTCAGCTCCGCGAGCAGCGTGCGCAGCCACACCGCGCGCTCGGGGACCTCCATGCCGAGCATCCGCTCCACGGCGAGGACCACGCCCAGCTCGTTGGAGAAGGCCGACAGCCAGTCATGCCGGTTGGCCAGCATGATGATCTGTCGGTAGTCACGGGCCTCGAACAGCTTCTCCGCGCCCCGGTGCATATAGCCGATCACGGGCTCCGCGCGGACGATGCGTTCGCCGTCCAGGACGAGCTTCAGCCGTAGCACGCCGTGTGTGGAGGGATGCTGGGGTCCGATGTTGAGCACCATGTCGGTGCTCTCCGCCGCGCCGCCGATGCCGACCATGGTCTCCGTCGTTGGAGTCATGGACACAGTCTCCCCTACGTACGCTGGGCCCATGGAGACGGGGAGCCCGCACGACATGGGGCCGGCGGAAATGGGCAGGACGGCGCGGGCAGCCGGACCGGTGGGCGGGGCAGACGGGCCCGTGTGGATCGCGCTGCCGCCCGGGCTGTTGAAGATGCGACGGTTGTTGCTGGTGGTGTGGCTGGGGTTGCTGGCCCTGGCCGCCGGGCTGCTACCGGGGCTGCTGGCCGGGCCGGGCTGGGCCGCCTTGGCGGCACTGCCGCTGGCCGTACTGGCCTGGGGCTGGGTGATGCTGGAGCGGAACTGGCGTTCCTGGCGGTACGCGGAGCGCGCCGACGACCTGTTGCTCAGCCGGGGCGTCCTGTGGCGCCAGGAGACGATCGTGCCGTACGGGCGGATGCAGCTGGTCGAGGTCACCTCCGGGCCCGTCGAGCGGCACTTCGGGCTGGCCAGCGTGCAACTGCACACGGCGGCCGCGGCGACCGACGCCACCATCCCCGGCCTCGACCCGGCCGAGGCCGAACGGCTGCGCGACCGGCTCACGGAGCTCGGCGAGGCCCGATCGGCGGGGCTGTGACGGCCCCGGACGTCCACGAGGACGTACGCGACCGACCGCCCGTGGCCGAGAGGCGGCTGCACCCCATCACGCCCTTCAGGCGGGCGTGGGCACCCGTCGCCGTGCTGATCGGGTGGGCGTTGCACGACCCCGACCAGGCACAGCGCCAGCTGACCCGGCTGACGACCACCACCCTGTTGGCCGGGCTCGCCGTGCTCCTCCCGGCCGCCGCCCTCTACGGCTTCCTGACCTGGTGGTTCACCCACTTCGCGGTGACGGAGAGCGAGCTGCGCATCCGCACCGGTCTGCTGTTCCGCCGCACCGCGCACATCCGGCTGGAGCGGATCCAGGCCATCGACATCACCCAGCCGCTGCTCGCGCGGGTCGCGGGCGTGGCGAAACTCAGACTCGACGTCATAGGCACCGACAAGAAGGACGAACTCGCCTTCCTCGGCGCCGACGAGGCACGCGTTCTGCGTGCCGAGTTGCTCGCGCGGGCGGCGGGATTCGCGCCGGAGACCGCACACGAGGTGGGCGAGGCACCGTCCCGGCAGATGCTGCGGGTGCCGCCGGGTGTACTCGCCGTCTCGCTGCTGCTGACCGGCGCGACCTGGGGCTGGCTCATGGTCGCCGCTGTCGCGCTGCCGTTGCTCTGGACGGCCACCCACAGCCTGTGGACCGTGCTCGCCGCCGCCGTTCCGATGCTGGGCGCGGTGGGCGCGAGCAGCGTGGGGCGGTTCGTCACCGAGTACGACTGGACGCTGGGCGAGTCGCCGGACGGGCTGCGCATCGACCACGGGCTGCTGGACCGGGCGCACGAGACGGTACCGCCGGGGCGCGTGCAGACGGTACGCCTCGTCGAGCCGCTGCTGTGGCGGCGGCGGGGGTGGGTGCGCGTGGAGCTCGACGTGGCGGGGTCCTCGAACTCCCTGCTGTTGCCGGTCGCCCCGCGCGAGCTCGCCGAGTCGGTCGTCGCGCGGGTGCTGCCCGGGGTGAGCGTTCCCCCGCGCGAGGCGCTCGTCCGGCCGCCGCGCCGCGCGCGGTGGTGCGTGCCGGTGTGGTGGCGCGGCTACGGGCTCACCGTCACCGACGCGGTGTTCGCCGCGCGGCACGGGCTGCTGCGGCGCAGCCTGTCCCTGGTACCGCACGCCAAGGTGCAGAGCGTACGGCTCGTTCAGGGCCCCTGGCAGCGCGCCAGGGGCGTCGCCGACGTCGTGGTGGACACCGGTGCCAACAAGTCGGTCACGGCCCGCCTCAGGGACGCCTCGGAGGCGGCGTCCCTGCTGCGGGCCCAGGCGGAACGCTCCCGCACCGGCCGCAGGGACGCCCGCCCGGACCGCTGGATGGCCTGATCGGCCCGCACCAGGGCTCCCGCGACGGCCTCGGAAACGCTGCCGCGGAACGGCGGACGGCACGCACACGCGAGGCGGCACGCCGACGGGGCCCGTCCTTGGAAGGTGCGGGCCCCGTCGGTGTGGCCGGTGGTTCAGGAGACCGCGCTGCGCAGGCCCTGGACGTCGATGTGTTCTGTCTCGTCGTGTTCCGTCAGGTCGATGACCTGGCCGACACCACGGGCCTGCTCGTCGGCGGGCTTGTACCGCGCCTCGGCCTCGGCCTTGTGCAGGGCGAGCGCCTCCTGGCCGACGACATCGGCGAGGTCCTCGTTCTGCACGGCGTCCAGCGCGGACTCGTCCGTGTCCTTCTTCGTCCCGAAGAAGTCGAAACCGCCCTGGGACACGGGACGCCGTACGGGCTCCCTCGGCGGTACGACCGCCACCGCGGTCGGCACGGTGAAGTGTCCGGAGGGCCGGCGCACGGGCTGGGCGGGAGGAGCCGCCGGCGTGGCGGAGGCGGCCGCGCGCTCGTGGTCGCCGGCCGCCTCGGGCTGCCCCTCGGCCTCGTCCTCCTGCGCCGGCTCGGGCCTGGGCTTCTTGGTGGGCCCGGGACCGTCGTCCTCGGGCGTGCCGTCGCCCTTCGGGGAATCGTTCCGCTCCGGGGACGCTGCGGCCCCCGGCGTGCCACCGGCGGGCCGGGCGGCCGCACCGTCCTCCGCTGCCGTGCCGGCATCGGCATCGGCGCCGACATCGGCATCGGCTCGCTCCTCCGGAGCGTCCACCTCGGCCGCACCCTCCTCGGCGTCCTCGGCTTTTCCGGCGAACCGCGACAGCGCCGCGTCGGCACGCAGGAACAGCTTGGACCCCTCCGGCGAGAAGGCCGCGGGGGCGGTTGCCTCCGTCTCCTCGGCGCCCGTCCCGTCGTCCGTCGACGACGTCTCGGACACCGCCTCCCCCGGCGTCTCCGCCGACCCCGGCACGACGGATACCGCGGACGGTCCCGCCGGCAGCGCGCGGGCCGGAACCGCGGCCTCTATCTCGAGCACCCGCCGCTCTTCCAGAACGCTTGCCCGTTCGACCTCCGCCGCCGCGTACCTTCGCAGCAGCGATGCGTGCTCGTTGCGCAGCCCGGCCAGTTCCGCGCGCTTGGCGCGCAGCCGCTGCTCCAGCTTCATCCGCAGCTCACGCGACTCCTCGAGGTCGGACTCGAGTTCGGCGACCCGTTCCTCGAAACGCCACTCGTCACTCGCACGCGCGCGCGTGAGATCGGCGACGCGTTTACCCGCCTGGGCGTCCCAGTGCCGCATGACGACGGCGCCGACAATCGCGGTGACCGCGGCGGCCGCGGCCAGAACGCGAAGCATCAGCGGTTGCGTGAACACCCAGGGCCCCAGGGCACAGACGACGGAGACGCCTGCGATCGCCGACGGGGGCAGCATCCTGTGCAGGGGCGGGGAATGACGGTGACGTCCACGTGGCATGGCCAGAAACTTACCGCGCGTAGGCGAATCGTGGTGCCCCGCCCCGTAAAAACAAAGCCACAACGAGGGTTTCACAGGACATCAGGGAACTCGGACGGAACGTGAATAGACACATTGACCAAATTCATCAAGATCGCCTGCCGCCCGGAAGGCGGTGAAGTCACTGCCGGCGCATTCCCCTTCGCGTATGCCCGCACCACCGACCGCACCACCGACCGCACCGCCGGCCCCGTCCGAACATCCGCCCGCGCGGAGTGAACCTCGCCCCCGAAGACACCGCCCCAGAGGGCGCAATGTCGCCGAATGCTCGAATTGTCACCCGGATCCACGACCTCCCGCGCCACACACCGGACGCGATGTCCGTCAGGACGGGTGAGGACATGTCGGGCGACGGAGCGCACCACAGTGGTCCGCGCGCCCCGCCCCGGCCGCCCGGGCCGAGGCACACCCCGGCCGCTCTCTGGGCCTACGCTGAACATATGAGCAACCACAGCGGACGCCGCCAGGTCGCGGGCCTTCCTCACTGGGACCGGTGCGCGGTCATGGGAGTCGTCAACGTCACCCCCGACTCCTTCTCCGACGGCGGCCGCTGGTTCGACACGACGACCGCCGTCAAGCACGGCCTCGACCTGGTCGCCCAGGGTGCCGACCTGGTCGACGTCGGCGGCGAGTCCACCCGGCCCGGCGCCACCCGGGTCGACGAGGCCGAGGAGCTCAAGCGCGTCATCCCCGTGGTGCGCGGCCTCGCCTCCGAGGGCATCACCGTCTCCGTCGACACCATGCGCGCCTCGGTGGCCGAGCGGTCCCTCGCGGCCGGCGCCGCCCTCGTCAACGACGTCAGCGGCGGCCTCGCCGACCCCGCCATGATCTCCGTCGTGGCCGCCGCCGGAGCGCCGTTCGTCGTCATGCACTGGCGCGGCTTCCTGGAGGGCGGCAACGTCGAGGGCGTCTACGCCGACGTGGTCACCGAGGTCGCCGACGAACTGCGCGCACGTGTGGAGGCCGTTCTGGAGGGCGGCATCACGGCCGACCGCGTGATCATCGACCCCGGCCTGGGCTTCTCCAAGGACGCCGGCCACGACCTGGCCCTGATCGCCCGCCTCGACCGTCTGCTGGGCCTCGGACACCCCGTGCTCGTCGCCGCCTCCCGCAAGCGGTTCCTCGGCCGCGTCCTGGCCGGCCCGGACGCCTCTCCCCCGCCCGCCCGCGAACGCGACGCGGCCACCGCCGCCGTCTCCGCACTCGCGGCCGGGGCCGGCGCCTGGGCCGTCCGCGTGCACGAGGTACGCGCGAGCGCGGACGCCGTACGGGTCACACACGCGATAGAACAGGCACGCACGGAGCGCCCCACCCCGGCACCCGGCGCGCGCGGCGCAGAAGGAGCCCGGTGACGGCGCCCCACACCGATGTCGAGCAGGTCGAAGCCGCCAACACCGGCTTCTACGAGGCGCTGGAGAGGGGCGACTTCGAAGAGGTCGCGTCGCTCTGGCTCACGCCGGCCGACCTCGGCGTCGACGAGACGTACCACGACCCGGCGGACAGCGGCGTGGTTTCCTGCGTCCACCCCGGCTGGCCGGTGCTCACCGGACGCGGCGAGGTCCTGAGGTCGTACGCCCTGATCATGGCGAACACCGACTACATCCAGTTCTTCCTCACCGATGTGCATGTGTCCGTGACCGGCGACACCGCCCTGGTGACCTGTACCGAGAACATCCTCAGCGGCGGCCCCGCCCCCGAGGCGGGCGAGGAGCTGGGGCCCCTGGTCGGCCAGCTCGTCGTCGCCACCAACGTGTTCCGGCGCACCCCGGCCGGCTGGAAGCTCTGGTCGCACCACGCCTCCCCGGTCCTCGCCGAGGAGGACGAGACCGAGGACGACGACGTCCCCGGACCGGACACCCCGGACTAGGCCCGCCGTCCCCGGGGCGAACGAACGGTGAAACCTTCGGACACCGGCCCGCGGCGGCACCCCGGGGCACCGGCACTGTCGGTGGCCGCGGGTAGATTCAAGTGCAGGCCGGTGTGCCGTCCGTACAGGCACCGACCGGCCGGACCGACGACTGCAGGAGTGATTCGCGTGGATCGTGTCGCGCTGCGCGGCCTGAAGGCCCGTGGGCATCACGGTGTGTTTCCGAAGGAACGCGAGGAGGGCCAGACCTTCATCGTGGACCTCGTCCTCGGCCTGGACATCCGGCCGGCCGCGGCCGACGACGACCTGACGAAGACGGTGCACTACGGCATCGTGGCGGAGGAGGTCGTGGCCGTCGTCCAGGGCGAGCCGGTCAACCTCATCGAGACGCTCGCCGAGCACATCGCGCAGGTCTGTCTGAAGCACGACGTGGTGCGGGAGGTCGAGGTGTGCGTCCACAAGCCGGACGCGCCGATCACCGTGCCCTTCGACGACGTGACCGTCACCATCACCCGGAGCCGCGTATGACCAGGCCGTCCACCACGGGCCACACCGACCCGACCGTCCAGCCCGTCCCCGCCTCCGTGGTCGAGCGGGTTGACGCCGCCGACACGACCCTGCAGAACCCGAAGCGGGCCGTGGTCTCCCTCGGCGCCAACCTGGGCAACCGCCTGGAGACCCTCCAGGGCGCCGTGGACGCCCTGGAGGACACTCCGGGCGTCCGGGTCGGGGCCGTCTCCCCCGTGTACGAGACGGAGCCGTGGGGCGTCGAGCCCGGCAGCCAGCCCTCGTATTTCAACGCGGTCGTGGTCCTGAAGACCACCCTGCCCCCGTCCTCCTTGCTGGAGCGGGCGCACGCGGTCGAGGAGGCCTTCCACCGGGTCCGGGACGAGCACTGGGGCCCGCGCACCCTGGACGTGGACATCGTCGCCTACGCGGACCACCACTCCGACGACCCCCAGCTCACCCTTCCGCATCCGCGCGCCCACGAGCGGGCCTTCGTGCTCGCCCCCTGGCACGACGTCGACCCCGGGGCGGAACTCCCCGGGCGCGGACGGGTCGCCGATCTGCTCGGCGCGCTCACCCGGGACGGCGTCACACCCCGCGCGGACCTGGAACTCCGGCTGCCCGAGTAGCCGTTAAGGTCGGGACGACCACTTTCCGGGGCACCGGTCCGGGGGAACACGAAGGGACACCGTGAAAGAGCTGCGCATCAGGGTGCTGGCCGGCGTCTTCGTCGTCGCCGGCATCCTGTCCTGGGCCGGCGCCCGCCTGTGGAACTCCTTGGGGACCCTCCCGAGCGTGCCCGTGGCCGCGCCCATCGTCCTCGCCCTGATCGCCGTGGTCCTCACGGCCACCGCGCTCTCCCTCCGCGCCCGCCTCAAGGCCCAGCGCGAGCGGCAGCCCGACGCCAAGGGGGTCGACCCGCTGATGGCGGCCCGCGCGGTCGTGTTCGGTCAGGCCAGCGCCCTGGTCGCGGCCCTGGTCGCCGGTATGTACGGCGGCGCGGCCGTCTTCCTGCTGGAATCCCTGGACATCCCCGCCCGCCGCGACCAGGCCATCTACGCCGGCTTCTCGGTCCTGGCGGGCATCGGCGTCATAGCGGCGGCCGCTTTCCTGGAGCGCGTCTGCAAGCTGCCGGAGGACGACGACAACGGCGGTCCTGGCGCGGCGCCCGCGTCATGACCCTCGGCCCGTGACGGCCTGCACCCGCGGCCCGCAGCGCGGCACGCCACACACGGCGCGGGACGACTCGCGGCCCCAGGCCCCAGGACACGCGCCCAACGGCCCTGAGAGGCGGCCCCCGAGGCCGGAAGCACGGCACACGCGGCCCTGATGAACGCGGCCCGGAGCACGGCGCGCACGGCCCGGGACCGGTTGGATCGGCGCGACGGCGTGCCGCCCGCACCGGCTCGTGTCGCGTGGCGGCCGTGCCCGGCATCAGTTCCTCAGCCCTTGGCACCCGGCCCGCGTCTCGTGCGCGCGTCAGCGCCCGTCCCGTGGCCCCCTGCCCGCGTCAGCGCGCCATGATCAGGCTCATCGCCTCGTTGCGCGTCGTCGCGTCCCGCAGCTGACCGCGCACGGCCGAGGTGAGGGTCTTCGCACCGGGCTTGCGGATGCCCCGCATCGACATGCACATGTGCTCGCACTCCACGACGACGATCACCCCGCGCGGCTCCAGGATGTCCATCAGGGAGTCCGCGATCTGGGTGGTGAGCCGCTCCTGCACCTGCGGGCGCCGGGCGTAGACGTCCACGAGCCGGGCCAGCTTCGACAGTCCCGTGATCTTCCCGCTGGCGGCCGGGATGTACCCGACGTGCGCCACGCCCCGGAACGGCACCAGATGATGCTCACAGGTCGAGTACACCTCGATGTCCTTCACGAGCACCATCTCGTCGTGGCCGAGGTCGAAGGTCGTGGTCAGCACGTCCTCGGGCTTCTGCCAGAGCCCTGCGAAGATCTCCCGGTACGCCCGTGCCACCCGCGCCGGAGTCTCCAGCAGACCCTCCCGGTCCGGGTCCTCGCCGACCGCGATCAGCAGCTCACGTACGGCGTTCCGCGCCCGCTTCTCGTCGAACTCGCCGATGGGGGCTATGCCGTCCAGCGTCACGGGGTCGGTCATGGAGTGCCTCGTTCCTGTGCCTTCACGCGTGAG
This sequence comes from Streptomyces sp. NPDC031365, assembly GCF_055569765.1. Lineage (NCBI taxonomy): Bacteria > Bacillati > Actinomycetota > Actinomycetes > Kitasatosporales > Streptomycetaceae > Streptomyces > Streptomyces sp. NPDC031365. The sequence continues at coordinate 60,359 of NZ_JBVIIM010000010.1, forward strand.
GGGCACGCGTCTCAACTGCGGGTACACAAAATGCCGCGCCCCCCAGGCTAGAACCAGGGGGGCGCGGCATCCATTCCGGGCCAGGTGGGGCGCCGTGAGCCTCGGGTCAGCCCTCGGGGCGTTCCTCCGGGGTCCGTTCGGGTGCCGGGGCGGGCTCCGCCGCGGTGCTCTTCACGGTGGTGATGGCCGGCGTCGCGCCGTTCGCCCCGTTCGTCAGTGCCAGCTCCTTGGGGGAGAGGACCGGCGGGCGGGTGGACGGCGTACGGTGCGAGGAGCCGGTCCAGGCGGGCCTGGGCGGACGCTTGACGATCGGCGCGAAGACCTCGGCGATCTCCTCCTTGCCCAGCGTCTCCCGCTCCAGGAGGGCCAGGACCAGGTTGTCGAGGACGTCGCGGTTCTCGACCAGGATCTCCCACGCCTCGTTGTGCGCGGTCTCGATGAGCTTCTTGACCTCTTCGTCGACCAGCGCGGCGACCTCTTCCGAGTAGTCCCGCTGGTGAGCCATCTCACGGCCGAGGAACGGCTCGGTGTTGTCACCGCCGAACTTGATCGCGCCGAGCCGCTCGGTCATGCCGTACTGCGTGACCATCGCGCGGGCCAGGCCGGTGGCCTTCTCGATGTCGTTGGCCGCACCGGTGGTCGGGTCGTGGAAGACGAGCTCCTCCGCCGCGCGGCCGCCGAGCATGTAGGCCAGCTGGTCCAGCATCTCGTTGCGCGTGGTGGAGTACCTGTCCTCGTCCGGCAGGACCATGGTGTAGCCGAGGGCGCGGCCTCTCGACAGGATGGTGATCTTGTGGACCGGGTCGGAGTTCGGTGAGGCCGCCGCGACCAGGGCGTGACCGCCCTCGTGGTACGCGGTGATCTTCTTCTCCTTGTCCGACATGATCCGGGTCCGCTTCTGCGGGCCCGCCACCACACGGTCGATCGCCTCGTCCAGCATGTGGTTGTCGATCAGCTTCTGATCACTGCGCGCGGTCAGCAGCGCGGCCTCGTTCAGCACGTTGGCCAGGTCGGCACCGGTCATGCCGGGGGTGCGGCGGGCGACGGCCGACAGGTCGACGTCCGGGGCGACCGGCTTGCCCTTCTGGTGCACCTTGAGGATTTCCAGCCGGCCCTGCATGTCCGGGCGGTCGACCGCGATCTGGCGGTCGAAACGGCCGGGGCGCAGAAGGGCCGGGTCGAGGATGTCGGGCCGGTTCGTCGCGGCGATGAGGATCACGCCGCCCTTGACGTCGAAGCCGTCCATCTCGACGAGGAGCTGGTTCAGGGTCTGCTCGCGCTCGTCGTGACCACCGCCGAGGCCGGCGCCGCGGTGGCGGCCGACCGCGTCGATCTCGTCGACGAAGACGATCGCGGGAGCGTTGGCCTTGGCCTGCTCGAACAGGTCACGGACCCGGGAGGCACCGACACCGACGAACATCTCGACGAAGTCGGAACCGGAGATCGAGTAGAACGGCACACCGGCCTCGCCCGCGACGGCACGCGCGAGCAGGGTCTTGCCGGTTCCGGGCGGGCCGTAGAGCAGCACGCCCTTGGGGATCTTGGCGCCGACGGCCTGGAACTTCGCCGGCTCCTGCAGGAACTCCTTGATCTCGTGGAGTTCCTCGACGGCTTCCTCGGATCCCGCGACGTCGGAGAACGTCGTCTTCGGGGTGTCCTTGGTGATGAGCTTCGCCTTGGACTTGCCGAACTGCATGACGCGGGAGCCGCCGCCCTGCATCTGATTCATCAGGAACAGGAAGACGACCACGATGAGGACGAACGGCAGCAACGACAGCAGAATGCTCACGAACGGGTTCTGCTTCGACGGCGAGACCGTGTAGCCGTCCGGAATCTGCTTGTTCTGGAACTTGTCCTGCAGCGTATTGGCGATGGTGACGCCCTGGTCGCCGATGTAGCTCGCCTGGATCTTCGAGCTGCCCTCGACCTTCTGGTCATCCTTGAGCTGGACCTTGATGATCTGCTCGTCGCCGGTGGTCAGCTTGGCCTGTTCGACCTTGTTCTCATTGATCGCCTGGACGACCTGGCCTGTGTCCACCGTCTTGTAGCCGCCGGACGAGCCGACGACCTGCATCAACACGACCACGGCAAGGACGGCCAGCACGATCCACATGACCGGCCCACGGAAGTATCGCTTCACGTCCATCCATACGGAGCGGTGCCGCCCCGTCCCTCCTGCCATAGTGAGTTTGATAAAGGCTGTTCCTCGGACGGTACCCCAGCATGGTCCCCCGAAGCTGCGGGGGACAGCCGGTATTCGCGTCCACGCATGCTCCAACGCCGCGGAGCCCGCCGGGGTTCCCGATCACCGTACGGCGGGCCGGGCCCTGGGGTTCAGCCGCCGTAGACGTGAGGGGCGAGCGTACCGACGAACGGGAGGTTGCGGTACTTCTCGGCGTAGTCGAGGCCATACCCGACGACGAACTCGTTGGGAATGTCGAAGCCGACCCATTCCACGTCGATGGCGACCTTGGCGGCCTCGGGCTTGCGCAGCAGCGTGCACACCTTCAGGGATGCGGGCTCGCGCGAGCCGAGGTTGGAGATCAGCCAGGACAGGGTCAGTCCGGAGTCGATGATGTCCTCGACGATCAGGACGTGCCGGCCCTTGATGTCGGTGTCGAGGTCCTTGAGGATCCGCACCACACCGGAGGACTGGGTGCCCGCCCCGTACGACGACACGGCCATCCAGTCCATGGTGACCGGGGTGGACAGTGCCCGCGCGAGGTCGGCCATCACCATCACCGCGCCCTTGAGCACACCGACGATCAGCAGATCCTTGCCCGCGTACTCCGCGTCGATCTTCGCGGCCAGCTCCACCAGCTTGGCGTCGATCTCTTCCTTGGTGATGAGCACCTTCTCGAGGTCGGCACCCATGTCTTTCGCGTCCACCCGCATCACTTTCGGTCGTCCCACCGGCCGGTCCGGTCCGCCCCGCGACTCGTACGGGTCGGTGGGGTCCGGATTCAGCCCTGCCGAATCACCAGTCTGCCACCCTGCCGGCGGGCGACGACCCGGCCGGGGAGATTGATGGCCCCCTGGCCACGCCAGCCGGTGATCAGCCGGTCCACCTCCTCGATGTGGCGGGCGAACAGCGAACCGGCCGGGGCCCCGGCCCCGATGGCGGCGCGGCGCAGCACACGGCGGCGTACGGCGGGCGGCAGGGCGTGCAACGCGGCGCACTCCAGGCGGCCGTCGGCGTCCCGGACGCCGGCCTCGGCCCGGCCGGCCCACGCGTCCAGTGCGTCGGCGTCGTCGCGGGAGAGCTGGGCCGTACGGGCGAGGGCCTCGACGACCCCCTTGCCGAGGGCCTTCTCCAACGCGGGCAGGCCCTCGTGACGGAGCCGGGAGCGGGTGTAGGCGGGGTCGGCGTTGTGCGGGTCGTCCCAGACGGGGAGGGACTGGACCATGCAGGCCGTGCGGGCGGTCTGCCGGTCGAGCCGGAGGAAGGGGCGCCGGTAACGGCCGTCGGCCCCCGAGACCGCGGCCATTCCGGACAGGGAGCGGATGCCGGAGCCGCGGGCGAGGCCGAGCAGGACGGTTTCGGCCTGGTCGTCGCGGGTGTGGCCGAGCAGGACGGCGGCGGCGCCGTACCGCTCGGCGGCGGTGTCCAGGGCGGCGTAGCGGGCGTCCCGGGCGGCTGCCTCCGGACCGCCACCGCGGCCGACGGTGACCGTGACGGACTCCACGGGGTTCAGGCCGAGTTCGTGCAGGCGCACGACGACGTCGGCGGCGCGCAGGTCGGAGCCGGCCTGGAGGCCGTGGTCGACGGTGACGCCGCCGGCGCGCAGACCGAGCCGGGGGGCTTCGAAGGCGAGGGCGGAGGCGAGCGCCATGGAGTCGGCGCCGCCGGAGCAGGCCACGAGCACGAGCGGGGAAGAGGGCTGCCCGTGCGGAGGATTGCCGGGGGTTCGGCCGTGGTCGTCGAGGATGTCGGTCAGGACGCGGCGGACCGCCAGGCGTATCGCCGCGACCGCAGGATGGGGACCCATGTCCGGTTCCCTTCATGAAGTTTTCGGGGGTGAACCCGAGGTTCGGTCACTCAGAGTGTGTAGATGGTGACAGAACCGGGCCGTTCCCCGAGCATTGCACGCCTACCCAGAGCCCACGGTCCCTCGGACGGGTGATTGGAGGGGCGTCCGTCTGCCAGCGGCCTGATACGTCGCATGGCGGAGACGCGGGGCTTACGCCTCCGGTTTGCGGTGCACCCGAGTGATCCAGTCCGCCGGTTTGGCGATTTCCGCCTTGGTGGGGAGCGTGTTGGGCGACGTCCACACCCGGTTGAAGCCGTCCATGCCGACCTCCTCGACGACGGCGCGCACGAAGCGTTCGCCGTCGCGGTACTGCCGGAGCTTGGCGTCCAGGCCGAGCAGCTTGCGCAGGGCCATGTCCAGGCGGGAGGCGCCCTTGGCGCGGCGCTGCTGGAACTTCTCGCGGATCTCGGCGACGCTCGGTACGACCTGGGGGCCGACACCGTCCATCACGAAGTCGGCGTGGCCCTCCAGCAGCGACATCACGGCGGTGAGCCGGCCGAGGATCTCGCGCTGCGCGGGCGTCTGCACGACCTCGACGAAGGAGCGCCCCTCGTCCCCCTCCTCACCTTCGGGACGGCCGCCGGCGAGCGACTGCGCGGCCTCGCGGACACGCTCCAGGACGGTCATGGGGTCGACGTCGGTCTCCCCCAGGAACGACTGGATTTCGCCCTCCAGGTGGTCCCGCAGCCAGGGCACGGCGGTGAACTGGGTGCGGTGGGTCTCCTCGTGGAGGGTCACCCAGAGGCGGAAGTCGTGCGGTTCGACGTCGAGTTCGCGTTCGACATGGACGATGTTGGGGGCGACGAGCAGCAGCCGCCCGCCGCCGTTCGCTCCGGCCGGGAGGTCGCGGGTGGCGGGCGCGAAGGTCTCGTACTGGCCGAGGACGCGGGACGCGAGGAAGGACAGCAGCATGCCCAGTTCCACGCCGGTGACCTTGCCCCCGACGGCGCCGAGGACCGCGTTGCCGGGGCCGGTGCCGCGGCGTTCCTGCATCTTGTCGAGGAGCGGCTTGAGCAGTTCACGGAAGCCGGCGACGTTGGCCCGGACCCAGCCGGGACGGTCGACGACGAGAAGGGGGGTGTCGTGGGTCTCCTCGGTGCCCAGACGAGTGAAGCCCCGGACATGTTCCTCCGAGGCCTTCGCGTGCCGGCGCAGTTCCGCGACGACCGCCCGGGCCTCGTCACGGCTCACGTCGGGGCCCGGCCGCATGAGCCGGGTCGCGGTCGCGACCGCGAGATTCCAGTCGACCATCCCGGAAGAGGCAGCGCCACCGATGCTCGTCATGCGTCAACGGTACGTGAGTGCCCCGGCTTGGGGCAGGGCGGCGAGGTGACGGGGGTGACGGGGGGTGACGGGAGGGCTGGGGCCGGCGGGGGGCCGGCTCGGCGCGGGGTGCCCTGGGGGGACGCTCGGCCGCCGGGGGTCGAACCCGTGCTCGCCGGCGCCACCGACACGGTGAGCCCGCGGTCGGGGCGGGGCGGTTCGTCGTGGCTTTGGTTCCTCGCCCCCGCCGCCCTTTCCCGTCCCGTCCCTGGGGCTGTGCCCCAGACCCCCTTCGCGCAGTTCCCCGCGCCCCTTTCGGCTCGGGGGACCCGGAGCGCGCCCACGCAGCGGAGCCGCACATCGGCACAGCCCCGCGCCCCGCGCCCTCTTCGGCGGTCAGCGGCAGCCGCACGCCGCCAGTGCTGTGGCCGCCCCGTCGAGGGCGGACTGGGCCGCCGTCGGGCCCGTGGTGCCGTTCGCCAGGAAGGCGAAGGCCAGCAGTCGGCCGTCCTTGTCGACGACGGTGCCCGCCAGCGTGTTCACGCCGGTGAGCGTTCCGGTCTTGGCCCGTACGACACCGGCCGCACCGTCGGTGTAGCGGCCGGCGAGGGTGCCGGTGAAGCCGGCGACGGGCAGGCCGGTGAGGGCGGGGCGCAGCTCGGGACGGGCCGGGTCGCCGGCCTCGACGAGCAGAGCGGTGAGCAGATCGGCGGTGAGTCTGTCACGCCGATCGAGGCCGCTGCCGTCCCTGACGTCGGCGCCCTTCAGGGGGAGGCCGAGGTCCTTCAGGCGGGCGGTGATCGCCGCGCCGCCGCCGGCGAAGTCGGGGGTCTTGCCGGTGGCGAGGGCGGTGTGCCGGGCGAGGGCCTCGGCGACGTCGTTGTCGCTGTTGGTCAGCATCCGTTCGACGAGGGCGGCGAGCGGGGGCGAGGAGACCGTGGCGAGGGTGGTGGCGCGGGTGGTGGACTTCGACGGGCCGGGCGGCGTGGCCTTGATGCCGTGTTCCTTCAGCAGGTCGCCGAACTTCCGCGCGGCGTCGGCCGCCGGGTCCGCGACACGCGGGGCGGGGCCGCTGGTGGAGTCGTCGGTGCGGGCCTCGTCGACCATCAGCGGGGTGACGGCGGCGAGATTGGAGTTGACCCCGATCGGGTGCGTCGTGGCGCCCTTGTAGAGGGTCGTGTCGTACGACAACGTCACCTCGCGCACACCGCGTTTGGCCAGGGCCGCGGCGGACCGCTCGGCGAGCTCCCGCAGACTTGCGAATCCGCGGGCGTCCTTGCGGGCGGTGAGCGTGGGGTCCCCGCCACCGACCAGGACGACCTCCTTCGTATCGGGTTCGTACACCGCGCGGGTGGTGAGGCGGTGGTCGGCACCCATCGCGGAGAGCGCGGCGACGGCGGTGGCGATCTTCGTGGTCGAGGCGGGGGTCAGCGCGTCCGCCGAGCCGGTGCCGTACAGCCGTTCGCCGGTGGTCACGTCGACGACGGCGGCGGAGCGTCGGCCGAGCGCCGGGAGCTTCAGCAGCGGGTCGAGGACGCCGGCGAGGCTCTTGGCGGCGGGCGCCGACCGCGCGGCGGTGGCGGTACCGCCGATGCCGGTGAGCACGGAGGCGGCCGGTGGGGCGGCCTCCGGTCCACGGGGTGGCGTACCGGCGCGGGCGCGGCCGCCACCGTGATCTGTGCCACGCGATGCTTCCAGGGCCACGGCCCGGTCCCGCTCGGCCGTACGCTGACCCGAGGAGTCCCAGGGACCGGCGGCGGTCACCACACCTGCGGCCAGCGCCAGACCGGCGGTGGCGGCGGTAGCGGTGAACTGCCAGGTCTTCGGCCGCGCGACCCGCGGGACCTGCGGTGATCCCGGCCGGTCCGGCCGCGCGGGCCGTGGCCCGGCGGCCGCGGCGACGCGCGCCGGCCATGACCGTACGGTCACCGCGGCCCGGGCGAGACGCGGCCGTACGGTGCCCGCGAACCGCACGACATGCGGTCTCGCGGCCCGCCAAGGCCTCAGCTCTGGCACGACCACCAGCCCCTTTCGCGATCACACACGTGCGTGAGGGACACTTAACCACCAGAACTATGTGCTGATCATGGAGGAGCGTCCGGTGGAGTTCGACGTCACGATCGAGATCCCGAAGGGTTCGCGGAACAAGTACGAGGTGGACCACGAGACGGGTCGGATCCGCCTGGACCGTCGGCTCTTCACCTCGACCGCCTACCCGACCGACTACGGCTTCGTCGAGAACACCCTCGGCGAGGACGGCGACCCGCTGGACGCGCTGGTCATCCTGGACGAGCCGACGTTCCCGGGCTGTCTGATCCGCTGCCGCGCGATCGGCATGTTCCGTATGACGGACGAGGCGGGTGGCGACGACAAGCTGCTGTGCGTCCCGTCGACGGACCCGCGCGTGGAGCACCTGCGCGACATCCACCACGTGTCGGAGTTCGACCGCCTGGAGATCCAGCACTTCTTCGAGGTCTACAAGGACCTGGAGCCGGGCAAGTCGGTCGAGGGCGCCAACTGGGTGGGCCGGGTGGACGCCGAGATCGAGATCGAGCGGTCCTACAAGCGTTTCAAGGAGACGGGCGGCCACTGAGTTCCCCGCTGCGAGACGCAGAACGGGCCGCACGCGCGCGTGCGGCCCGTTCTGCTGTGCCTGCGCATACTGGGGCTTTACGGGGCAGGCTTAGAAACGATCTTTCGGACGGTGTCGTACAGGGAGCGAAGGGCGTGACGGAGGCGGAGGACCGCAAGCCGCAGTCGGACGAGGCCAGGAGCGCGTTTGTGCCTCCGGTCCCTCTCGCGACGACAGCCGAGGCCGACTCGTCGACGACGTCCGAGTTCGCCGTTCCCGACGGGCTGGCCGTCTCGAGGACGGGTACGGAGTCGGAGACGACCTCCGAGTTCTCGGTGCCGGACGGCCTGGACGTGTCGCCGCCGCAGCCGGCCGAGTCCGAGGGGTCGGCGTTCAACCGGCCCAGCACCTACGGCTCGAAGCAGCTGCCGGCCTTCACCCCGCCGAACGGGGTACCGGTCGTCAGCCTCACCCGGGACGTGCCGTGGCAGGACCGGATGCGCACGATGCTGCGGATGCCGGTGACGGAGCGGCCGGCCCCGGAGGCCGTGCAGCGGCACGACGAGGCGGGGCCCGCCGTGCCGCGCGTGCTCGACCTGACCCTGCGTATCGGGGAGCTGCTGCTGGCGGGCGGTGAGGGCGCCGAGGACGTGGAGGCGGCGATGTTCGCCGTGTGCCGCTCCTATGGCCTGGACCGCTGCGAGCCCAACGTCACCTTCACCCTGCTGTCGATCTCGTACCAGCCGTCCCTGGTCGACGACCCCGTGACCGCGTCCCGTACGGTGCGCCGCCGCAGCCCCGACTACACCCGGCTGGCCGCGGTGTACCAGCTGGTGGACGACCTCAGTGACGACGAGACGCAGGTCTCCCTGGAGGAGGCCTACCGGCGGCTGGCGGACATCCGGCGCAATCGGCATCCGTACTCCGGCTGGGCGCTGACCGTGGCGAGCGGACTGCTCGCGGGTTCGGCGTCGGTGCTGGTCGGCGGTGGTTTCCTGGTCTTCGTGGCCGCCGCGCTCGGTGCGATGCTCGGCGACCGGCTCGCCTGGCTGTGCGCGGGGCGCGGGCTGCCGGAGTTCTACCAGTTCACGGTGGCCGCCACGCCTCCGGCCGCGATCGGGGTGGCGCTCACCGTGGCGCACGTGGACGTGAAGGCGTCCGCGGTGATCACCGGTGGGCTGTTCGCGCTGCTGCCCGGGCGGGCGCTGGTGGCAGGCGTGCAGGACGGCCTGACCGGCTTCTACATCACGGCGTCCGCGCGTCTGCTGGAGGTCCTGTACTTCTTCGTCGGCATCGTGGCAGGGGTGCTGACGGTGCTGTACTTCGGCGTGCAGCTGGGGGCGGCGCTGAACCCGGACGCCGCGCTCGGCGGTGAGCCGCGGCCGCTGCTGCAGATGGCCGCGTCGATGGCACTGTCCCTGGCCTTCGCGGTGCTGCTCCAGCAGGAACGGTCGACCGTGCTGATGGCGACCCTGAACGGCGGGATCGCCTGGGTGGTGTACGGGGCGATGCACGTCACGGGTGACATTTCGCCCGTGGCGTCCACGGCGGTGGCGGCCGGTGTGGTGGGCCTGTTCGGGCAGTTGCTGGCCCGCTACCGCTTCGCGTCCGCGCTGCCGTACACCACGGCGGCGATCGGTCCGCTGCTGCCGGGTTCCGCCACGTACTTCGGTCTGCTGGGCATCGCACAGAACGAGGTCACGGACGGGCTGGCGTCCCTCACGAAGGCCGTGGCCCTGGCCATGGCCATCGCGATCGGAGTGAACTTCGGGTCGGAGATCTCCCGGCTGTTCCTGCGGATCGGCTCCGCGGAGAAGCGCCGGGCGGCGAAACGGACGCGAGGCTTCTGACCGCCGGGCGCCGTCCGTCGGCCCCTCAGGGTGTCTCAGTAACCGCGGTTGTAGGGCTGCTGCTCGTTCTGGCCGTAGTACTGGTCGTTGCCGTACGGCTGCTGGGGCGCCTGGGGCTGCTGCTGGGGGTAGCCCTGGTCGCCGTACTGCTGGGGAGCCTGCCGCTGCGGGGCGGCCGGGGGGATGCGGCGCAGCTGGGTCGTGGCGTCGTCCATGACGGGGATCTGCCGGTACTCGGGGGCGGCGGCCGGGGGCTCGGCGGCGGCCCGCTTCTTCTTCCCGCGCTCGCGCAGGTACTCGATGATGATCGGCACCACGGAGAGGAGGACGATCAGGACGAGGATCGCCTCGACGTTGGCCGCAATGAACGCGATCTGTCCGAGCCAGTAGCCCGCGAGGGTGACACCGCTGCCCCAGGCGACACCGCCGATGACGTTGTACGTGAGGAAGGTGCGGTACTTCATGCGGCCGGCGCCGGCCACGATGGGGGCGAAGGTGCGCACGATCGGCACGAAGCGGGCCAGGACGATCGCCTTGGGGCCGTACTTCTCCATGAAGTCGTGGGCCTTCTCCAGGTTCTCCTGCTTGAAGAGCTTGGAGTTCGGCCGGCTGAACAGCTTGGGTCCGAAGAACTTGCCGATCATGTAACCGACCTGGTCGCCGATGACGGCGGCCAGCACGATCAGCGTGCACACCAGCCACAGCGGCTGGCTGATGTAAGTGCCCTCGGCCACGAAGAGGCCCGCCGTGAACAGCAGGGAGTCACCGGGCAGGAACGCGAAGAGTCCGGACTCGGCGAAGACGATCAGCAGGATGCCGGGAAGGCTGAAGGTCTCGATCAGGTAGTCCGGGCTCAGCCACTCAGGGCCGAGCGCAAGGGTGGTCACGGGGATGTGGCTCCTGCAGCTGGGGGTTACGGGCTGGGCTGGCTGCCCAAATTATGAACGCAGCCGTTGAGGCCCAGGTTCCGCGGGGTACTCCAGCATGCACCGTCCTGCGCCCCGGAGAAAGCCGCGAGCGGCGGTCGTACGCGATCACCGCTGGTCGTGGCCCGGGAACGGGCCCGGGCCACGACGCGCTCAGGCGGTGTGCCGTGCCGCGTTGGCGACGATCGCGTCGCGCAGGTAGACGGCCAGGCCCGTGCGGATGTTCTCGTACATCGCGGTGAAGCGCGGGTCGGCGACGTACATCTCGCCCAGGCAGGTGTGCATCTCGTGCCCGCAGTCGTAGTACGCGCCGGTGATGAACCGCCGGTGATCCTCCGCGATGTCCATGGCCTCCACCGAGTCGGCCGGGTGCCCGGCGTCCATCAGGTCGGCCATGCGCCGGTGGATGGCGTCGAGTTCCCGGGTGACGCGTTTCCAGTCCTCCTTGGTGTACGAAGCGGTCCGCTCCTTCGACTGCCGGTAGGCGTCGGTGTCGCCCCAGCGCTCGCGCACCTCGTCCTCGTACTGGTCCGGGTCGTGGTCCCCGAACACCTCGAACTTCTCCTCGGGCGTCAGATCGATTCCCATCCTGCGTGCCTCCATCGCGTGTTCCACGGCCGTCGCCATCTTCCGCAGCTTCTCGATCCGGGCGGTCAGCAGTTCGTGCTGCCGGCGCAGATGCGCGCGCGGGTCCGCGTCCGGGTCGTCGAGCAGCACGGCGACCTCCTCGAGCGGGAAACCGAGCTCGCGGTAGAACAGGATCTGCTGCAGCCGGTCGAGGTCGGCGTCGCTGTAGCGCCGGTGTCCCGCGTGGCTGCGCTCGCCGGGCGCGAGCAGGCCGATGCCGTCGTAGTGGTGCAGGGTGCGCACCGTGACGCCGGCGAAGCCGGCCACCTGTCCCACGGAGTAGCTCACTTCCGCTCCCTTCCGGTTCCGCGCTCCAGCCTGGGTCCTCACGCCACGTGAGGTGCAAGCAGCTTCCCGATTTGCTCTCTTTGTCCCCTTATCGTGTGCGCGTGGCTCCGGACAGTCCGGTCGGGGCGGAGGCATCCTCCACCGCCCCGGACCGGACGGCACCGCGACGACCGCCACTCCTCCCTCCTCCCCACCCACCGCACCCGACCGGATCAGGAGTCACCCATGCCGCTCCACAACGGCCACCGGCACGACGAACGCCCCCTGTCCGTCAACCCCTTTCTGGGGCCGGCCAATCCGGTCGGTGACATGACCGAGGCGCCGCCCAAGCACCGGATGCCCACCGCGCCCATGGCGCCCTCCACGGCGTATCAGCTCGTGCACGACGAGCTGATGCTGGACGGCAACGCGCGGCTGAACCTGGCCACCTTCGTCACCACCTGGATGGAGCCCCAGGCCGGGATCCTGATGGCGGAGTGCCGGGACAAGAACATGATCGACAAGGACGAGTACCCGCGCACGGCCGAGCTGGAGCGGCGCTGTGTGGCCATGCTCGCCGACCTGTGGAACGCGCCCGATCCGGTGGCGGCCGTGGGCTGTTCGACGACCGGTTCGAGCGAGGCGTGCATGCTCGCCGGGATGGCGATGAAGCGGCGCTGGATGCACCGCAACGCCGACCGCCATCCGTCGCGGGACACCCGGCCGAACCTCGTCATGGGCGTCAACGTCCAGGTCTGCTGGGACAAGTTCTGCACCTTCTGGGAGGTGGAGCCCCGTCAGGTGCCCATGGAGGGCGAGCGGTTCCACCTCGACCCGCGGGCCGCTGCCGAGCTGTGCGACGAGAACACCATCGGGGTCGTCGGCGTCCTGGGCTCCACCTTCGACGGTTCCTACGAGCCGATCGCGGACCTGTGCGCGGCGCTGGACGAGCTCCAGGAGCGCACCGGCCTCGACATCCCGGTGCACGTCGACGGGGCGTCCGGCGCGATGATCGCGCCCTTCCTCGACGAGGACCTTGTGTGGGACTTCCGTCTCCCGCGCGTGGCGTCGATCAACACCTCGGGGCACAAGTACGGGCTGGTGTACCCGGGCGTCGGCTGGGCGCTGTGGCGGGACACGGACGCGCTGCCGGAGGAGCTGGTCTTCCGGGTGAACTACCTGGGCGGCGACATGCCGACCTTCGCGCTGAACTTCTCCCGGCCGGGCGCGCAGGTCGTGGCGCAGTACTACACGTTCCTGCGGCTGGGCCGGGAGGGCTACCGCGCGGTGCAGCAGGCCGCGCGCGATGTCGCGGGACGGCTCGCGGAGCGCATCGAGGCCCTCGGCGACTTCCGGCTGCTCACCCGGGGCGACCAGCTCCCGGTGTTCGCGTTCACGACCGCGCCCGGGGTGGCGGCGTACGACGTCTTCGACGTGTCACGGCGCATGCGCGAGAGCGGCTGGCTGGTGCCCGCGTACACCTTCCCGGCGAACCGCCAGGATCTCTCCGTGCTCCGCGTGGTGTGCCGCAACGGTTTCTCCGAGGACCTCGCGGACCTGTTCGCCGAGGACCTGGCCCGGCTGCTGCCGGACCTGCGCCGGCAGCAGCGCCCCCTCAGCGGGGACAGGAACGCGGCCACCGGGTTCCACCACTGAGAGCCGCTTCCCGGGCCGGAGCACCGCACTGCGCAGGACAACTTCTCAATAGGGGCCTCACCCTGCGTAATTGAGGCCCTTATCCAGAAGCGCTAACCAAGGTGAGCTGATCCGAGTGTTACTGGACTGAGAATTGGTCAGGACGCTAAGAACTTAGACACCCCTGAGAACCCCCCTTCTCAGCAACCGCTAGACATCTACTATCCATCGTCGTAGGGTTGCGTCTGCCGAGAGGTAGAAGGTCACCCCGGACGGCGGCGGTACTCCCGTTCTCCCGGGCGCCTTCACAGGTCCGGACATAGCTGTGCCCCGGGCTGTGTGCAAAGCAGTGACAGGACTCCGGGGCTCACGCTTCCGAAGGTAACACGAAACCGTTCAGGGGGCGCAGTGGTGACGGAGGAAGAGGTCAAGCGGATCGCGGACGCGATCTCGGCGGAAAGGTTCCAGCCGTATCTCGACGAGTGCGGTGGGGACCCTCTCGTCGCCTTGCGGCTCTACTGCTGGGACGGCGAGGCGTCGCGTGCGTTCCTGAGCGCGCTGCGTGATTTCGAGGTCTCGATGCGCAATGCCTTCCACTCCAGGCTGGCTGGGCGCTACGGCCGGTCCGACTGGTGGGACTCTCCGCGCGTCAGGTTGACGACCAAGGGATTCCAGCAGGTCCGCAGTGCCCGGCTGACCCTCGAACAGGAACTGGGAGCGGCCAACGTCACCGCCGACGACATGGTCGCCAAGCTCACGCTCGGTTTCTGGGTCGGCCTGACCGGTCGTGGCCAGAACTACGAGATGCAGTTCTGGAACCCCGCCCTCCGTCACGCCTTCCACGGCTACCGGGGCAGGCGGGGCGCGCTCCAGCAGCAACTGGACCACGTGCGCCGGTTCCGCAACCGCATCGGCCACCACGAACGCATCTGCCACCGCCACCTGGAGAAGGACTACGAGACACTGCTCCGGCTCCTCGATCACGTGTCACCCGAGAAGGCGTCGCTGCACCGGCAGTTCAGCCAGATTCCCGACGTGCTCGCCCGCAAGCCGCTCGTGCTGGCCGGCACCGAGCCGATCAGGTTGTGAGGTCGTCGTGTCCCGGCCGAAGCCCACGTTCATGTCCTGGGAACCCTCCACCGCCCCCGAGCCCGAGTCCGCGCCGCCCCCGTCCCACGCCCCCGTCTCGCTCGGTGAGATCAAAGAACTTGCCAGGGTGGGCCGCCCCACCGTCAGCAACTGGCGGCGGCGGTTCGCCCGCGAGGTCGTGGGCGGCAACCGCCACCCGTTCCCCGAGCCCCTCGCCGGGGTGGGCAGCGAGAGCAAGCCTCTCTTCGACGCGTCCGAGATCGCGGACTGGCTCGACCTGCGCCCCATCCCTGACGCCGAGCCCGAGGCCGACGGCCGCCTCGAAACGTACGGCGACCGCTTCCGCCGTGCCCTACGGCTGCGTGGTCTGGTCGCGCTCAAGCACCGGCTGGGCTCGGCGGAGACGCTGATCTCGCAGGCGCTCGCGGTCATCGCGATGTCCGCAGAGGGCCAGGGCTGGATCACCGACGCGCTACCCGCGGAACTCCTCGCGGAGTACGAGGCCGCCGACCCCGAGGTCGTCCGCGCCGCTCATGAACTCATAAACGAGATCGGCGCGCCCGGCTGGGCCACCGACGCGCTGCTCGGCCTCGACGACGAGGGTCTGGACATCGCCGGACGGCTCGAATCCGACCTGGTCATGGACATCACGCCACGGGAGGTCGTCGCCCTGGTCGCCGCGCTGATCGGCCCCAATGAGGGCGGCCCCGACCAGCGCTCGACGATCAGTCTGTGCGCGGGGCTGGGCGAGCTGCTGCTCGGAATGAGCGGTGGGCCGTACGAGGGTCTCCGGGGGCACGGCGAACTCGTGGCCGTGGAGCCCGATCCGCTGCTGCGCAAGCTGCTGTTCTACCGGCTCCTCAGCTACGAGGCAGGAGCCGTCGACGTCTGTGCCTCCCCCTCGGACCTCGACACCCCGCGCGCTTGGAACCAGGCACCAGTCGACCCGTGGGATTTCTCGGCCGCCGACCTGGTGCTGGCCGATCCGCCCTACGTGTCGGGTGAGCGGGAGCGGGACACCGAGGGCCCGCTGTGGTGGGCGCGGGAAGCCGTACGTCGGCTGCGGCCGGAGGGCCGTGCCTACGTCGTCGTCCCCACGTGGACACTGGCCCGCACCACCGGCACCGGCCCGGCGTCCGTGCGCACGCCGACGATCAGCACGCGCGAGGCCCTGCTGGAAGAGGGGTGTGTGGAGACGATCGTCCAGCTTCCGCGCCGTATCCACCCGTTCCGCACGGGAGCGGAGTACGCGCTGCTGGTACTGCGCCCGCCATCGTCGGAACCCCGTTCGGTCCTCCTCGTCGACGCCGACCGGATCGCCCAGCGGGCGGGGGGGATGCCCGGGACGTGGATCGATCGGGTGGTGGGACTGACCCGCCCCGGCGTGGTTCCCGAGCCCGGTGAGGATCGACCCGAGGACGACGACTCCTACGATCCTCAGGACGCGCAGCGCGTCCCTGTACGGGCGTCCGGCCCCGGTCGCGAGCAACTGCTGGACAACCGCTCGGTCCTGCCCGCGCACCGGCTCGCAGCGCCCGAGACGCGCGTCGACCACTTCGAGGAAACGCTCACCGCACGCCGCGCCGTCGCAGCCGCCCTTCCCCATCTGCGGTCCTGGGTGGGCGACATGAACGTCGGCCGACGGGACCCGCACACGCCGATACGGCACCGGAAGCTCGATGTCCTTCTGAGGGCGGGCCAGTTGAGGCTGCTGGGAGGGCATCGCGTGAAGGCGGACGACATCGGCGAGGCGGGTCTGCCGGTCGTCGGGCGTGAGGAGATGCTCGGCGAACTGCCGATGGGGGCACGGTGTGTCGCCCTGGAGGACCTCGCGGCGTACCCGTCGGCCAAGGTCACCGAGCCGGGTGACGTGCTGCTGCTCGCCGAGCACGGGGTGCGCTGCCAGGTCGACACGGCCGGCGGATGTGTTCTGCTGTCGCCCGTGCAGGGGTTGCGGATCACTGCTTACCGGGAGCATGTACGGGAGGTCGCCCGGGGCGGGCCGGGGCATTCCGCCGAACTGTGGATGCGTCCGCACTCCCTGGCCCGTCTCCTCCAGGCGCCACGCAACCAGCATCGCGGCAGTGGGTCGCTCGTCCGACGGGTGAGCGTGCGCGACATGGATCTGCCGCAGCTGCCGCCGGAGGAGATCGCCGAGCTGGAGGCGATCCTGACCGAGATGGAACGGCTGCGGGCCGACGTGCGCAGGCAGTTGGATGCCTTGGACCGGCTCGCCGAGCGGGTGTCGGCGGGGGCCGCCGACGGGGTGCTGGCATTGCGGAGACGGTGAGGGGAGCGGGGGTCCGTCCGGCCCGGCCGGAGCCGGTGTCGGGTGCGCAGCGTCGTTGTGCAGTGAGTGTTTCGCAGTGAGTCGAGAGAAGTGAGGGTTCCGTGCCGCCACGGAAGAAGAAGGAAGCCAAGCCGGAGGACATGAAGTCCATCCTCTGGAAGTCCGCCGACAAGCTGCGCGGAAGCCTGGACGCCGCCGAGTACAAGCACTTCGTGCTGGGGCTGGTGTTCCTGAAGTACGTGTCGGCCGCCATGGAGGAGAAGCGGGCGCATCTGGAAGAGGGGCTGCGGCCCGGGGGCTGGCTGCTGGAGGAACTCGGCTTCGAAGGGGAGCCTCCGGCCTCCGCGATCCCGCAGATCCTGGAGGACCGTGAGCTCTACACCGGCGCCGGCATCTTCTACGTCCCGCCGACGGCCCGTTGGGAAACCGTCCTGGAGCGGGCCAAGGGCACCCTGGACGATCCGACCCTCGGCAAGGTCATCGACACGGCCATGGAGACGATCGAGAAGTTCAACACCTCGTTGAAGAAGGGCACGCTGCCCCAGCAGTACAACAGCGGCCGCGTCGACGAGACGACCCTCGCCGGCCTGGTGAAGCTGCTCGACCGGCTCACCTTCCAGGCCCAAGTGGGCGAGGACGGGCAGCGGGTCGGTGCGCGGGACCTCATGGGTGAGGTGTACGAGTACTTCCTGGAGCAGTTCGCGCTCCAGGAGGGCCGCAAGGGCGGCGAGTACTTCACCCCGCCGAGTGTGGTGCAGCTCCTCGTGGAGATGCTGGAACCGGAGGAGGGCGAACGGGTTCTCGACCCGGCGTGCGGCTCCGGCGGCATGTTCGTGCAGGCGGAGCGGTTCGTGGAGACGCACGGCGGCGACCGCATGAACGTCGGAGTGTACGGCCAGGAACGCAACCTCACGACCTGGCGCCTGGCCCACATGAACCTCGCGATCCACGGCATCGAGGCCGACCTCGGCGAGGGCCCGGCCGACTCCTTCCGCGACGACCAGCACGGCGAGCTGCGGGCCGACGTGGTCATGGCCAACCCGCCGTTCAACATCTCCGACTGGGGCGGGGAGCTGCTGGGCGTGGACGACCGGTGGACGTACGGCACCCCGCCGGTCGGCAACGCGAACTTCGCGTGGATCCAGCACATGGTCAGCCACCTCGCGCCGGGCGGCCGTGCGGGCATCGTCCTCGCCAACGGTTCCATGAGCAGCAAGTCGGGCGGCGAGGGCGACATCCGGCGCGCGATGGTCGAGGACGACCTGGTGGCGTGCATGGTGGCGCTGCCGGGCCAGCTGTTCCGGTCGACCCAGATCCCGGCGTGCCTGTGGTTCCTCGGGGAGGGCAAGGGACGGCACTCGAAGTGGGTGCGGGGCCGGAAGGGCGAGGTGCTGTTCATCGACGCCCGTGAGATGGGCGTGATGGCCTCACGCACGGAGCGGGTGCTGACGGACGAGGAACTGGCCCGGATCGCGGGGACGTTCAGGGCGTGGCGGGGCGCGGAGGGTTCGGACGCCGGGGCGTACGAGGACGTTCCCGGGTTCTGCCGGAGCGTGCCGCTGGAGGAACTGCGCGAGCACGAGTTCGTGTTGACGCCGGGGCGGTATGTGGGGGTCGCGGAAGCGGAGGAGGATCCGGACGCGGAGCCGGTGGAGGAACGGGTGGCCCGGTTGAGCAAGGAGCTGTTCGGGCTGTTCGAGGAGTCGGGACGGCTGGAGGCTGCGGTGCGTGAGCAGTTGGGGAGGATTTGATGCAGCACATTCCATCGCGCCCACTCAAGGAATTCTCTGCACACAAAGGGCTTGTTGGAGGTCCTTTCGGATCCAACCTTGGGAAGTCCGACTACACACAGTTCGGCGTTCCCGTAATCCGAGGGCAGAACCTGTCCGGTACGGGATACTTCTCACACCGGGACTATGTTTACGTCTCCGAGGAAAAAGCAGATAGGGATCTCGCGCGAAACCAGGCTCTTCCGGGTGACGTCGTATTCACCCAACGAGGAACTCTCGGACAGGTCGGCATCGTGCCAAATATTCCGTACGAACGCTACATCATCTCACAAAGCCAAATGAGGCTACGAGTCGACCGCAGCCGGGCCGACGCGCGCTACATCTATTATTGCTTCCGAGACCCAAACATGATCTCACTGATCCATGCGCGCGCTATCACAACCGGAGTCCCGCATATTAATTTGGGAATCCTCGCTGAGCTGCCGATCCCTTGTCATCCCCTACATGTTCAGCGAGCCATCAGTGAGGTGCTTGGTGCGCTGGATGACAAGATCGCCGTCAACGAGCGAATCGCCGAGACCGCAATGGACCTGGCCCAGGCTCGCTACGCGCTCACGCCCGCCACAGCGCAGACACGCATCGGAGATATCGCCGCGGTCTTCGACGGCCCGCACGCCACACCACAAAAGACGCCGCACGGACCGTGGTTCCTGAGCATCAGCAGTTTGAAGGGAGGTGTGCTGGAGCTGGCAGAGTCCGCACATCTCTCTGAGGAAGACTTCCCTCGCTGGACGAAGCGTGTGCAGCCACAGGAGGGCGATGTGCTGTTCTCCTACGAGACCCGGCTCGGAGAGGCCGCCCTTATGCCTGCCGGGGTCCGGGCATGCCTCGGTCGCCGCATGGGGCTTCTGCGTCCGCGGAGCACGTCGGTAAGCGGCACGCTGCTGCTGCACGCCTACCTGAGCCGCGAATTTCAAGAAGAAATCAGGCGACGCACTGTCCATGGTGCCACTGTCGACCGCATTCCACTCAAAGAGATGCCTTCGTGGTCTATTTCGCTGCCTGCTGAAAACGGCCGGAAGGATCTGACCTCGACTCTCGACGCACTACACGCCAAGATCACGCACACCGCAGAAGAGAACCGCGCCCTCACCGACCTCCGCGACACCCTCCTCCCCCAGTTGGTGACCGGCAAGCTCCGTATCAAGGACGCCGAACGAGTCGTGGAGGACGCCGTATGAGCGTGGACCCCGGCGAGCAGCCGCACGCCGACTCCGAAGCCGCCGCCTCCCACACCGAAGCGCTCACCTTCTCCGAGAGGGACTGGGAGCACATCGCGCTGGAGCAGCTCGCGGAATTCGGATGGCTGCATGTCGACGGGAAGGACCTCGGCCCCGCCCACGGGCACCGCAAGTCCTGGGACGACCTGGTCCTCTACCCCCGCCTGCGCACCGCCATCGTCACCCGCTACCCCCACCTGCCCGAAACAGCGGTCACCGCCGCCATCGACGAGTTGCTGAAGCCGTCCCCCGGCTCCGACGTCCGCCAGAACTGGCTGTTCTACCGCCGCCTCACCATGGACGCGGTGAAGGTCTCCTACCGGGACCCGCTCACCGACACCGACCGGCACGAGACCGTCCGCGTCGTCGACTTCGCGAACCCCCACGGCAACGACCTCGTCGCCGCCTCCCAGGTCCGCGTACGCAGCAACTCCCGCGGCCGGGAGTTCGTCTTCGACATCGTCCTGTACGTCAACGGACTCCCCCTCGGCATTATCGAGTTGAAGAAGGCCAGCGGCCCCGACGACTCCCGCAAGGCCTACGACCAGATCCAGAACTACCGGCGGGAGCTGCGCAACGACGGCATTTTCAGGACGCTGCTCCTGGCCGTGGCCAGCGACGGCATAACCGCCCGCCTCGGCACCCCCTTCACGTCCTGGCAGCACATGGCCCCCTGGCACGCCGACGAGGACGGGACCCTGCTCCGGAAGAAGGAGTGGCAGGACGGACGCGCCCTCGAGCGCATGATCCAGGGCCCCCTCGAACCCGACCGCTTCCTCGACCTGATCGGCTCCTACCTCTCCTACTCCGCCGGAGGCACCGGCGCCGACGTCGACACCGTCAAGCTCGCCAAGGCCCACCAGTACTTCGCCGTGCGCGAGGCCGTGACTGCCACCGAGTCGGCCTCCGCCACGGACGGCAGGGCGGGTGTCGTCTGGCACACGCAGGGCGCCGGCAAGAGCGAGGAGATGCTGTTCTACACCGGCAGAGTGGTCCGCACTCCCAAGCTGTCGACCCCGACGGTCCTGCTCCTCACCGACCGCATCGACCTCGACACCCAACTCTTCGACACCTTTGCCAAGAGCCACAGCCTGCACCGGATCATCGGCGGCGAGCCCGAGAAGGCCCACAACGCCAAAGAGGTCAAGGATCTCCTCACCCGGGACACCAGCAGCGGCGGTGTCGTCTTCAGCACCCTCCAGAAGTTCCGCGTGAGCCCGGCCGAGCGGAAGGCCGGCGCCCGGCACCCCGTCATCTCGCCCCGCCGCGACATCATCGTCATCGTCGACGAGGCCCATCGCAGTCACTACGACTTCGAGGACGGCTTCGCCCGCAATCTCCGCGACGCCCTCCCCAACGCCACCTTCATCGCCTTCACCGGCACCCCCATCGACAACACCACCGGCAGTACCGAGCGTGTCTTCGGCCCGACCATCCACACGTACGACCTCACCCAGGCCGTGGACGACGGCGCCACCGTCCCTGTCTACTACGAAGCGATCCTCCACAAGGTCAAGCTGAAGGGTTCTCTTCCCGACGACGTCGACCTCGACGACCTCGACGCCCAGGCGGAGGGCTTGGTGGAGGGGCTGACGGAGGCGGAGCAGAAACGCGCCCGCCGCCGGTTCGGCGCCTTCGAGGACCTCATCGGTGCCCCCGAGCGGATAGAGGAGCTTTCGAAGACGATCCTCGATCACTGGGACACCCGCCGCAAGGAGATGATCAAGCTCACCGGCCGCCCCGGCAAGGGCATGATCGTGTGCTCCTCCCGCGCCATCGCCGCCCGCCTCTTCGAGGCCATCGCCCGCCGCCGCCCGGAGTGGGCCGGCGAACGAAACCCGGCCAGCGGCCTCTACCCGGACGACACCGGCAAGGTACGCGTCGTCTTCACCGGTAACCCCGGCCACGAGGACGACGACGTCGCCGACTACGTCCGAACCCCCATCCAGCTCAAGCGCATCCAGAAGCGGGTGGTGGACAAGGAGGAGAACGACGAACTCGAACTCGTCATCGTCCAGTCCCTCTGGCTGACCGGCTTCGACGCTCCGCCCCTCCACACCCTCTACCTGGACCGCCGGATGCGCGGCGCGGCCCTCATGCAGGCCATCGCCCGCGTCAACCGCACCTGGGGTGAGAAGCCCTCGGGTCTCGTCGTCGACTTCCTCGGCGTCGCCCAGGAACTCACCGACGCCCTGCGCGAGTACTCCGCCCCCGACCAGGAGAACCGGACCATCGGCGCCCCGGTCGAAGAGGCGTGCGCGGCCGTACGGCGCACCCACCAGCGGATCGGCGAGGTACTGCGCCCCTGCCCCTGGCGCGCGACCCTGGACGCCCACGGCTACAAGGAAGCCCTCTACGACGTCCTCGAATTCCTCAAGGAAGCCGAACCGGACCTGGAGCCGGGCAAGCCCACCCGGCACCAACTGTTCATGCACCACGCACAGCTACTGTCCCGGTCCTTCTCCCTCTGCTCCACCCACCCGGACGTCCAGGACCTCCTGCCCGACATCCGGTTCTACTCCTCCGTCCGCATGTCCCGCCAGAAGCTCACCGTCGACGACCGCCGCGTCGACGGACTCGCCACCGAGGCCGACGTCAACCGCCTCGTCAGGCAGCTCAACGCCGAGGTCGTCGCAGCCGACGGTGTCGTCGACATCTACGACGCCGCCGGGCTCACCAAGCCCGACCTGTCCCACCTGGGTGAGGACTTCGTCCAGCAGATGCGGGCCAGCCGACACCCCAACCTCGCCATCGAGGCCCTGCGGCGCGCCATCAAGAAGGAGATCAGGGACGCCCACCCCGGCAACGTCGTACGCCAGCGGACCTTCACCGAGAAGATGCAGGAGGTCATGAACCGCTACCACAACGGTCTCCTCACCTCCGCCGAGGTCATGGACCTGCTCGTCGATCTGGCCCGTACGATCTCCGCCGACCGTTCCCGGGCCAAGGAACTCGGGCTGACGGAGGACGAGTTGGCCTTCTACGACGCCGTCGCCGACAACCCCTCCGCCCTGGAGCTGGGCCAGGGTGTCCTCGCCGAGATCGCCCACAAGCTGTGCGAACTCGTCCGCAAGGACGTCACCGTCGACTGGCGCGTCAAGGGCCAGGCACGCGACCGTATCCGGGGCAAGGTGAAACTCCTGCTCCGCCTCTACGGGTACCCGCCGGACCAGGCCCCGGACGCGATCGACCGCGTACTGAAGCAGACGGAGGTCAAGGCGGACGAGTGGACGTGAGTCAGCGGGCGGTCAGGAGGGGAAGCCGCCATTCCTGACCGCCGTGACGAACGCCGACCAGGCGGACACGGGCACAATCACTGCCGGGCCGTGGGGGTTCTTCGAGTCGCGTACGGGAACGCCCCGGCGGTGGCAGTCGAGGACTTCGAGACAGCTGCCGCCCTGGTCGTTGCTGTAGGAGGACTTACGCCACCCCTCCAGGCCCGCCGTGCTCGGTATGACTCGGTCGGTCATGGCGTTCGCAGTCCCTTGCTGTCGCCCTGAGCAGAGCCAGGGATTCCTTCAGAGGCAGGGCGTTGCCCAGTGCGAAATCGTAGCGATGCTGGATTTCCTGGACGATGGACGGGGAGTCATGGACCCGTCCCATCCACAGACCCTCACCGTAGGCCACCGGTGGCTGGTCCTCGAACCACATCAGCGTGAGCATGTTGCTCAGGAGCGGATGAGTCCCCAGGGCGAACGGCAAGACGTGAACCTGAATTCGGCCGGTCTCGGCAAGACGCACGAGGTGGTAGAGCTGCTCCGCCATGACACCTGGTCCGCCGATTCGGCGCCGCAGCACCGCCTCGTCCAGCAGCGCCCACACTACGGGCGTGACCGGATCCTCCAGTACCTTCGCCCGCTCCAAGCGTGTGACAACGAGCCTGTCACATTCCTCTTCACCCACAGGAGGGAACGACGTGCTCAGAACCGCACGCGCGTACCTTTCCGTCTGGAGGATGCCCGGAACGAACGACAGGGCGAACTCCCGGATCATCACCGCCTGTTGTTCGAGCAGCCGGGCCGCCTCGAAGTAGTCGGCGACCGCTACTTCCTCCTGCGGCAGGAAGCGACTCAGCACATTCCCCGTGTTCAGCGCGTTGTCCAGCCGCCGCGCATCCTCCCGTGACGGCACCCGGCGCCCCGCCTCGATGTGCGCGATGTGCGTTCGAGTCATGACCGCCGCCTCGGCCAGCTGCTGTTGCGTCAGCCCGGCCGCCTCGCGCTGTTCCTTGAGCCAGTCGCCGTAGTTGGTGCCCACGAGATCAACTCCTCTGTGACAAATGATCTGTCACCTCTCACCCCCTGGCGAGCCTAATACGGGCCGTTTCACTCTGTACGTCGATCGCTACAGAACGCGACATCGATCACGGAGTCACCTCATGCTCGGCCTCATCGCCCTCTTCTTCGAACCGCTGCTTCGCCTCGTCGCCCCGGGTACCGGACGACGTCGGCTCGACGCACGGGACGGCTACGACGACCCCGCGCCCCCTCCCACCGAGGGGCCGCCCCCGCACCGGTTCGGCGCACGCCCCCTCCGCGGCGAGGACCACGACCTCGTACGCCCCTACGTCATCGCGCACGAGCGCCGTGAACAGGAACGGCTCCGACAAGTCCGGCGCCGCTCCCTGCTGATCGCCCCATGGGGCATCCGCATCCACCTGCCCCCGCACCGACACCCGACGCACCACCTGGGACTGACCGCATGACACACCACGCCCTCACCCCCGCCCGCCTCCTGCCCTGGGCGAGCCCCGAAGGCAAGCCCTGCTATCTCCTGACCGACGGCAGCGGTCGCCTCTCCCGGGCGGCCGACACCGTCGAGAGCGTCCAGCTCGACATGGCCGGCGAACTGCTCGCCCACCTCTCCGACATGCTCGAGGACGAGCACGTGACCGCCGTCCAGCTCCGCTACCTCCTCGCCCGCACGAGCGAGGCCCTGACCGACGTGTGCCGCATCGCGGAGAGCAGGGGCGCCCGTCTTCTCGTATACACGGACGTCAAGGCGGGCTCCGGCCCGGACAGCGTCCCCTCCCCCGATGTCGGCTCGCCGTGAGAGGGTGGCCAAGCTCCGGGGTAGAGGGCTGAGGGGAGGACAGGTGTACGTATCCGGAATCGACTTATCCCATGTCAGAGGCTTCACCGGCGCGCGTGCCGTGGAGCACCGTCTCCCCTTGACCGCACCCCGGGACGGTGGCGGCTGGACCGTGATCGCCGGGCGCAACGGCTCGGGCAAGTCCACGTTGCTGCGCGCCCTGGCCCTTTCTCTGGCGGGCCCGCAGGTGGCGCGGTCGCTGGTGCAGGACTTCGGCGGCTGGATCAGCACCGGCGAGGGGTCCGCACGGGCCCGGGCGTACGTGCAGCCCGATCTCTCCGTCGACCGGTTCACCGGACGTGACACGGTGCCGGACCACGGCCCCCTCGCCCTCGGGCTCCGTTGGACGGTGCTCGAGGACGCCCCGGACCTGCCGCGCTACGGAGCTCCGCCGCAGCCGCACCTGGCGTCCGACTGCGGTGGGGAGGACGTGACCAGGACCGCCGCACGCGGTCCCTGGGCCCACAGTCCTCAGGGCTGGTTCTGCGCCGCCTACGGCCCCTTCCGGCGGATGACGGGCGGCAGCGGGCAGGCACAGCAACTGATGCTCGCGCCCGGCCCCGCGGGCCGGATGGCCTCCCTCTTCCATGAGGAGGCGTCGCTCGCCGAGGGTGTCTCCTGGCTGCGGGAGCTCAGACACCGGAGCCTGGAGGAACAACAGGACGCCGGCGAACTGCTCGACACGGTGATGCAGTTACTGTCCGACGGACTGCTCCCGGACGGCTACCGCGCCCTGCGGGTGACCGCCGACGGATTATGGGTCGCCCCTGCCGGAGATCGAGAACGTGCCTACCCGCTGCGGGAGATGAGCGACGGCTTCCGGGTCGTGGCCTCGCTCGTCCTGGACATCGTGCGGCAGGTGCAGAACGCGTACGGCACCCTGGACGCCGGCCTGGACGACGACGGGCACCCCGTGGTGCGGATGCCCGGGGTGGTGATCATCGACGAGGTGGACGCCCACCTCCATGTGACGTGGCAGCGTCGTATAGGCGACTGGCTGCGCGCGCACTTCCCGCGGATCCAGTTCATCGTCACCAGTCACAGTCCGTACATCTGCCAGTCCGCCGACCCCGGCGGGCTCATCCGACTGCCCGGCCCGGAGGAGCAGGGCGGTCCGGAGGTCGTGGACGACGCGCTGTACCGGAGGGTCGTGTACGGCAGTGGCGAGGACGCGGTGCTCTCCGAGCTGTTCGGGCTGGAGACGCCGTACTCGAACCGGGCGGAGGAGGAGCGCCGCAGACTCGTGCGCCTGGAGGAGAAGGTCTTCTCGGGTGAGGCCAGCGAGCAGGAGGCCCTGGCCTACCGCGAGCTGGCCGCCCGGCTCAACAGCAGCCGTTCGGCCCGGGTGCAGGAAGTGGCGGCCCGGCTGGGGAGCGGCCAGTGATTCCGTTACGACGGCCGGAGGCCGACGACGACCTCTTGAGACAGTGCGTGGACCGCACGAAGCGGATCCGGAAGCTGGGGGCGACCAGCAAGGCCGCCCAGAACCAGTGGAGCGCCGGGACCGTCGAGAAGGACGGCATCCGGGCGCTCCTGCTCCGCATGGCGCCGGGGGTGGAGCGGTGCATGTACTGCCTGAACAGCACCGGCACGGACATCGACCACTTCGAGCCCAAGTCCCGGCGGCCGCTGCGCACCTTCTGCTGGCACAACCACCTGCTGGCGTGCTCCCGCTGCAACAGCAACTACAAACGCACGGAGTACCCCTGCGACGACTTCGGGCAGTGCCTGCTGATCGACCCGAGCGTGGACGATCCCTTCGACCACCTCACGCTCCTCCCGGCCAGCGGGACCTTCAAGGCGAAGACCCGCAAGGGCCGGGAGACGCTGCGGGTCTTCGGTCTCAACGACCGCTTCGAGCTGGTCTCCGGCCGTCAGGACGCGTACGTCAGGTGCTGCGATGTGTTGATCGGCTGGCACCAGTGCCTGGTGAACGGAGACCTCGCCGGGGCGGAGCGCCGGGTCCACGCGCTGCACCGTGAGCCCTTCGCCGACGTGCTGCGGGCCATCGAGGGCATGGCCCACCTGCCGCACGCGTCGCTGCTCCTCGGCTCCGGTGAACTCGCCACAGCCCTGGAAGCCTGGTCGACCACCTCACGGGGCACGGTGCCGGGAGGGCGCCTCCTCACCACCGTGCCTCCCTCCCGAACGGAGTCATCAGCCACCCTTCCGTCATCCACGGACGGCTGAGATTTTGCCCTCTACCGGCTGAGCCGCGCGAACCTCCGTACCGCCAGCGGGAAGAACAGCGCGAGCAGCGCCACGGGCCACAGGACGGCGGCACCCACGTGCCCCGGTTCCCCGCCGGGGCTGCCGAACAGGTCGCGTACGGCCGTGGCGGTCTGGGACATGGGGTTCCACTGGACGACGGTGCCCAGCCAGCCGGGCATGGAGCCGGGGTCGGCGAAGGCGTTGGACAGGAAGCCGACCGGCCAGACCAGGATCTGCACGGCCTGGACCATCTCGGGTTTCCCGGCCACCAGCGCCAGGTGGATGCCGATCCACAGCATCGCGAACCGGAACAGCAGGAGCAGCCCCACGGCGCCCAGGAAGCCGGCCGGGCCGCCCTGTGTGCGCCAGCCGAGCGCGGCAGCGACGGCGAGCAGTACCGCCAGGCCGAGCGCGGACTGGAGCATGTCGGCGGCGGAACGGCCCACCAGGACCGCGCCGTTCGCCATGGGCATGGAGCGGAAGCGGTCGATGACGCCCTTGTTGAGATCCTGGGTGACGGCGACCATGGTGCCCTCCAGGCCGAAGGCCATGGTGAGCGCGAGCATGCCGGGAACCAGGAAGTCGAGGTACTCGCCGCTCACACCCCGGCCGCCGCCGACCAGGTAGCCGAACATCAGCAGCAGCATCACCGGGAAGACCAGGTTCACCACCACCGCCACCGGCTGCCGCCCCCAGCGGGCGAGCTCGCGGCGGGTCATGGTCCAGGAGTCGGTCAGGGCGTACGTGGTGCCGGTCACGCGGCCTCCTTCACTCGGTCGTCGCGTCCGGTCATCCGCAGGAACACCTCGTCGAGCGTGGGCCTGCGCAGGGCGATGTCCTCGGCCTCGATGCCGGCCTCCTCCAGCGCGCGGACGATCCCGGCCAGGGCCGCCATGCGATCGGTGACCGGTGCGCTGAGCAGCCGCCGGTCGGTGTCCACGGTGACCGTGTCCTCCGGTACGGGCAGCAGGGCGACGGCCGCGCCCAGGTGACCGGCGTCGCGCAGGACGACGTCGATGCGGTCGCCGCCGATCGCCGCCTTGAGCTCGTCCGCGGTGCCGTCGGCGATGACCCGCCCGGCGTCCACGACCGAGATGCGGTCGGCGAGCTGGTCGGCCTCCTCCAGGTACTGGGTGGTGAGCAGGACCGTCGTACCGCCGCCGGCCAGCGTGCGGACCGACTGCCACACCTCCGCGCGGCCGCGCGGATCGAGGCCGGTGGTCGGTTCGTCCAGGAAGAGCACCTCCGGTTCGGTGATCAGGGAGGCGGCGAGGTCGAGGCGGCGGCGCATCCCGCCGCTGTACTGCTTGACCGCCTTGTGTCCGGTTCCGGAGAGGTCGAAGCGCTCCAGGAGTTCGCCGGCACGCGCGCGTGCCCGTCGTGCGCCCAGGTGGTGCAGGCGGCCGAACAGTTCCAGGTTCTGCCGGCCGCCCAGTTCCTCGTCGAGCGCCGCGTGCTGGCCGAGCAGGCCGATGCGCAGCCGTACCGCGTAGGCCTCGCGCACCACGTCGTGGCCCGCCACCTCGACCCGGCCCGCGTCGGGGCGCAGCAGGGTGGCCAGGATCCTCACCAGGGTCGTCTTTCCCGCGCCGTTCGGCCCGAGCACTCCGTGCACCGTGCCGCGCGCGACCGTGAGGTCGAGCCCGTCCAGTGCGGGGCCACCGCTGCCGCCCCCGTATGTCTTGTGTGCTTCCTCGACGGTGATCGCCGCGTCGGACACAGAAACTCCCCTCGCTAGTCAAACTTGACCACCAGCCCGGAACCCTATACCCGCTCCCCTCTTTGGTCAAACTTGATTAGCAGGAGTCCCCGGGATGCCGCTCCCCCGTCGCGTACGGGTTCTCCTCACCCTCGGCGAGGACGCCGACGAACGGCTCCCCCTCCCCGGCGAAGGTGTAGGCGCCGCCCCGGATGCGTTCGATGAGGCCACGGGTCCACTCGGCGCCGGTGTCGGCCGAGTGGACCCAGAAATCCATGATCTCGCCGATGTGCCCCAGCCGGCCGGGCCCGTCCTCGGGCGTGTAGTACTCGGTGACGGCCTTGCGCCACTCCCCGATGGCACGCAGCCGCTGCTCCAGGAGGACGAGGGCCTCCTCGCGCTCCAGGTCGACGATGAGACCGAGCCCGGCCGAGAGCACGTCCGGCTTCTGGTCGTAGGAGGTGAGCGCCTTCCGCAGCAGCCGGAAGTACTCCTCGGTGCCCTGCCCGGTCACCTCGTACTCCGTGCGCGGCGGGCCGCCGGCCGTGGACGGGGCGATCTCGTGCGCGTGCAGCAGCCCTTGCTTGGCCATCTGCTTCAGCGCGTGGTAGATCGAACCGGGCTTGGCGTTGGACCACTCGTGCGCGCCCCAGTACTCCAGGTCGTTGCGCACCTGGTAGCCGTGGGCCCGCCCGTGCTGGCGCACCGCGCCCAGCACGAGGAGACGGATCACTGACATGCCGTCCAGAGTAGGCCGCGCGCACTCGCTCCCAGAAGTTGCCCCGCGTGCCGGCCCACCGGCCCCGAACTCCGGGCCGGCTCACGCGCCGGTGCGACCGACATGCTCGATGTGGAGCGTGCGGGTGTCATGGTCGACGCGATAGAGCACGCGCCAGGGACCGTGGTGAAGACGGCGGTGCCCGGTCCCCCAGGCTCTCGACCCCTCGGGGCGCTCCTTCTCGGCGAGTTGGTCAGTGACCCTCAGGAGCGCGTCCACGCTGCGGGGATCAGCCTTGAGGTGACCGACGGCGGCATTGAGCGCCGCCGGCTCCCATACGACCTGCCAGGTCACTCGCCCCTCCCCGCCGCGTCGAGCAGCGCGCGGCGGGCTTCATCGTGCGGTATGGGCGTCTCGGCCCGCCCCAGGGCGCGGTCGCGCTCCAGGCGGGCGAGCGCGAGGGCATCCTCCAGATCCTCCAACTCCGCGGGGGAGACGAGGACGGCTGCGGGAACGCCGCGGTCGGTCAACGTGATGTGCTCGTGCTGGGCAGCGCGGCGCGCGAGCTCACCGAGCTTGCCCCTCGCCTCCGCGATGGGATACGTAGCAGACATACTCCTAGTGTACAGCTGGATGCATGTCAGCTGGATGCGTGTCTGCTCGTTGCTCCCGGCCGAAGGCACTCAGAACGGAAAGCCGCTGCGCCCGTGCTGGACGGAGATCCACTTCATCGTGGTGAAGGCGTCCAGCATGGTGTCTCCGTTCAGGCGGCCGATGCCCGAGTGCTTCTCGCCCCCGAAGGGCACGATCGGCTCGTCGTGCACCGTGCCGTCGTTCACGTGGAACATGCCGGTGTCGATCTGCTTGGCGAAGTTCACGCCCCGCTCGATGTCACCGGTGTGCACGGCGCCGCTCAGCCCGTACGGGGTGTCGTTGACGAGGCGTACGGCCTCCTCCTCGCCGTCGAACGTTCCGAGGAAGGCGACAGGACCGAAGACTTCCCGCCGGAGCAGGGCCGAGTCCGCGGGCAGGCCGGACAGGACGGACGGCTCGACCAGGTTGTCGGTGCGGTTGCCGCGCACCAGAGCGGTGGCGCCCTCGGCGAGGGCCTGCTCGACGACGGCGGAGAGGGCGTCGGCCTGCTGGGAGTTGATCACCGGGCCGATGACGGTCTCCGGGTCGCGCGGGTCACCGGCCTTGAGGGACTTCACCTTGGCGACGAACTTCTCGGTGAACTCCTCGGCCACCGAGCGGTCGACCAGGACGCGGTTGGCGGCCATGCAGACCTGGCCCTGGTGGACGTACCGGCTGAACACGGCCGCGTCGACGGCGTAGTCGAGGTCCGCGTCGTCGAGGACCACCAGCGCGCTGTTGCCGCCGAGTTCGAGCACCGAACGCTTGAAGAGGGAGGCGCAGACGGTGGCCACATGGCGGCCGACCGCGTCCGAACCGGTGAAGGAGATGACCTTCGGGACCGGGTGCTCGAGGAAGGCGTCGCCGATCTCCGCGATGTCGGTGATGAGCACGTTCAGCAGACCGCCGGGCAGGCCGGCGTCCTCGAAGATCTTCGCGACCAGGGCGCCGCCGACGATCGGTGTGTTCTGGTGCGGCTTGAGCACCACGCCGTTGCCGAGCGCCAGCGCGGGGGCCACCGACTTCAGCGACAGCAGGAACGGGAAGTTGAAGGGGCTGATCACGCCCACGACACCGACGGGCACGCGGTAGACGCGGTTCTCCTTGCCGTCCACCGGCGAGGGAATGATCCGGCCCTCGGGACGCAGCGCCAGATGGACCGCCTCGCGCAGGAACTCCTTGGCGAGGTGCAGCTCGAAGGCAGCCTTCAGACGCGTACCGCCGAGCTCGGCGACGATCGCCTCGGCGATCTCCTCCTCGCGCTCCTCGACCAGCCTGAGCGCCTTCTCGAACACCGCGCGGCGGGCGTACGGGTTGGTCGCCGCCCACTCCTTCTGAGCGCGGGCGGCCGCCCGGTACGCCTGATCGACCTCGTCGACCGTCGCTATGGTGATCGACGCGAGCTTCTCGTCGTCGTACGGGTTGAAGTCGATGATGTCCCAGGAGCCTGTACCCGGGCGCCACTCACCGTCGATGTACTGCTGAGCCAGGTCGGTGAAGTACGACGACATGTGATCCCTCGATCCCTTGCTGCATCAGCAGAGTACTGATCAACTTCACGGTCTGATCACACGTCATCGTACGTGTGTCTCACGTCAGTTGGGGGCCGCCTCAGGAGAGTTGCAGCAGCCCCCGGAGCAGATCCCGGCTCTCCGACGCGCCCGGGCTGTCGTGCTGGAGCTCCTTGAGCGCCTTCTCGTACTGGGCCACGTCCTCGGCCTTGTCGAGATACAGGGCGCTGGTGAGCTGCTCCATGTACACGACGTCCGACAGATCGGACTCGGGAAAGCTGAGGATGGTGAAGGAGCCCGACTCACCGGAGTGGCCGCCGAGACTGAACGGCATGACCTGCAGCCGGACGTTGGGCCGCTCGGAGACGTCGATGAGGTGCTGGAGCTGGCCGCGCATCACCGCGCGGTCGCCGTACGGCCGGCGCAGAGCGGCCTCGTCGAGGACGACGTGGAACTCGGGGGCCCGCTCGGAGACCAGGTACTTCTGGCGCTCCAGGCGCAGGGCCACCCGGCGCTCGACGTCGGCGTCGCTCGCGCTCCTCATGCCGCGCCGCACCACCGCGCGGGCGTACTCCTCGGTCTGCAGCAGACCGTGCACGAACTGCACCTCGTACGCGCGCAGCAGCGAGGCCGCGCCCTCCAGGCCCACATAGGTGGGGAACCAGCTGGGCAGCACGTCCGAGTAACTGTGCCACCAGCCCGCGACGTTGGCCTCCCTGGCGAGGGCGATCAACGAGGTGCGCTCCTGCTCGTCCGTGATGCCGTACAGCGTCAGCAGGTCCTCGACGTCCCTGGTCTTGAAGCTCACCCGGCCCAACTCCATCCGGCTGATCTTCGATTCGGAGGCGCGGATCGAGTAGCCCGCCGCCTCGCGCGTGATCCCCCGCGCCTCACGCAGTCGCCTGAGTTGTGATCCGAGCAGCATGCGCCGCACCACCGATCCCGGCTCTCCCGCGCTCACGTTCGCCAGCCTCCCCTACGTCTTCAGGGCCCGCAGTCTGCCACTAAAACACTTCGAGCAGTACTCGCCCGGTTACGGAAACGGAATCCAGTCGAGGGATCCGATCGGGAAGCGGCACGGAACGGGCAGCGAGGGGGCGGGGAGACAACAAGGAGGAGGTAAGAGAACAGCCAGAGAGGGACACGGAGATGACGGAAAAATTGCCCAACAAACCTGTACGGGCGGGTTGAATTCGGTCAGCTGCACGTGCATCTGCCCTTGCATCTGCTGTACGCATCCGAAACCATGGTCCCCGCACCACCGCCGCTCGCTACGACCGCGAATTCCCGGGAGTGCCTCGCATGGGGACGAATGGATCGACCATGCTCGAGCCGTTACGGCAGGGCCTTCCGCCGCTGAACCTCGCGGCCGCCTCCGACGCCGCCTCCTGCGCTCTGCCCGCCCGTTACGAAGCGGTGCGCGAGGCACGGCAGTTCACCCGCAAGACACTCGACCAGTGGGACCTGAGCGACCGTTTCGACGACGTGTGCCTGGTGGTCTCCGAACTGGTCACCAACGCCCTGCGGCACGCGCTGCCGGCCGGCGCCCCGCGGCTGACGCCACAGGAACCGCCGGTACGGCTGCATCTGCTGCGGTGGCCCGGACGGCTGGTGTGCGCGGTGCGCGACCCCAGTGACGACAGCCCCGTCGCCTGCGACACCGACGACTTCTCCGCGGAATCCGGCCGCGGGCTGTTCCTGGTCGACTCCTTCAGCGACGGCTGGGGCTGGCACCCGATGGTGGGGGCGCTCCGCGGAAAGGTGGTCTGGGCGCTGTTCCGGCTCGTGCCCGCGGAAAAGGGCCCCGGCGCATGACGGGCCGCGGCGCACACGGGCGCCGCGGCCCTACGCGCGTCGCCGCCTCCTGAGCGCCTCCGGCCCCTTCCCGCACACCCAGGGGCACGGGCGTCCCAGCCCCTTGGCGCGGGTCTCCCGCCGCACGGCGGGGCGTGCTCCCGCCCCGTGGCGCGTCAGCCGGCGACCAGGTGGTCGAACTCGCCGTCCTTCACGCCCAGCAGCATGGCCTCGATCTCCGCGCGGGTGTAGACGAGTGCGGGACCGTCGGGGAAGCGGGAGTTGCGCACGGCCACCTCTCCGCCGGGCAGCCGGGCGAACTCGACACAGGAACCCTGCGAGTTGCTGTGCCGGCTCTTCTGCCAGGCCACACCGTCCAGCCCGGTGGCCGCCATGCCGTTGTACGCGCCGGGCACGCCGGACGCGCCGGCACCGTCGTACACGTCACCGTCGTACACGTCGTGGTCCACAGGTCGCTCCCCGCTGGTGCACTGGCTGGTGTGGCCATTTGATGCAGTGGTCAACTGACCGGGATCATAGCTTTGTTCAAGTGCAGATGCATGGGCAGATGCACGTGCACGGGGGGTGCTCCCGCGATTACAGTGCCGGCGGTCGCCTTGTGTCCGCTTTGACGGACGCTTTACCGAAACCCCGCTGTCTTAGAGACGCATGCGCGGGCTTTTGTGTTCCCTCGTGTGCCGTTCTGGTGAGGTGAGTGGGCAAGGGTGCGAGGTGTGTCACGGAGGGCTGGCCGGGCGGTGGGCAGTTCCTGTTAGCTGACTGCGGTCGTCCGGCCATCGGGGCCGGCAGCAGCTAGGGGGCTTGCAGTGACGTCCGACGCAACGGTGAGTTCGGTGGCGTACCCGCCCGCAACTCCGGCGCCCTGCGGGGGGCACGGGTCACGCTCCCTGCGCGCGCGGGTGGCGGCCGCGGCCGTGGGGCTGGCCGGTGCGCTCGCGCTGACGGCGTGCAGTGGGGACGCCTCCGACGACTCGGGCGGCTCGGCCGCCCCCACTCCGTCCGCCACGGCGACCGCGGACTCCGGTGGCGGCACGGGAGATTCCGGTGCGAGCGGCGCCCCGGCGGGCGAGCTGGAGGGCAGCTGGCTCACCACGGCCGGGGGCAAGGCCGTGGCCCTGGTGATCACCGGCGAGGACGCGGCGCTGTTCGCCACGGGTGGCTCCGTGTGCAGCGGCACCGCGCGGGCGGACGGCGGGAGCCCGTCGATCAGCCTGAAGTGCACCGACGGGACCGAAGACCGGGCCGAGGGCACGGTCGGGTCCGTCGACGGGGACTCCCTGGAGGTCACCTGGGAGGGCGGCCTCGGGACCGAGACGTACACCAAGGCCGAGGGCGGCAAGCTCCCGACGGGATTCCCGACGGCCGGTCTGGGCTCCTAGGGAGGGCGGCACCGCCTCAGGGAAGGCGCGGGCGCGGCCGGACCTGCGCGTCGTCCGCCGCGCGGGCGCCTTCCTCCCAGCCCGCCGCGTCACTCACGCCGCGCAGCCGCGTGGTGGTCGTCTCCGGGAACAGACGGTCCGTCCGGTCGGCGACCGCCGCCGCTCTGGAGGCCAGGACCGGAAGCAGGTCGTCGTTCACCGGGGCCTCGGCCGCGGTCGCGAGCCGGGTCCCCACGCGGTGGGCGTAGGCCGCCAGGAAGGACTGCCGGAAGGTCTTGGTCCGCTTCCGTCCGCCCGCCCGCTGCG
The DNA here is from genome assembly GCF_055569765.1 of Streptomyces sp. NPDC031365. Lineage (NCBI taxonomy): Bacteria > Bacillati > Actinomycetota > Actinomycetes > Kitasatosporales > Streptomycetaceae > Streptomyces > Streptomyces sp. NPDC031365. Next base: position 95,282 of record NZ_JBVIIM010000010.1, read on the forward strand.
CGGCCTCGGCCTGCGCCATCGCGGTGGTGGCCTGCACCAGGAGCGAGGTGTGGAGGAGCTCGACCGCCTCCAGGTCGGAGGCGAAGCCGACCACGGTGGAGAAGCCGAGTGGTTCGTTCCACACGGCCCGGCAGCGGTTCGCTCCGGCGACCGCGTCGAGCAGTACCGCCTTGGCCTGCTCGTACGGCGGCTCCACCCCGATCCGGCAGGCACCCGGCGTCCGGGCCGACGGCGCCCGCGCGGCGAGCAGCGCCTCGTCGACGCTGTGCCGCGCCATCAGCTCCTGCGCCTTCGCGCTGAGCGCCTCCGCCTCCTCCGGAAACCCCGTCGCCTCCGCCTTGGCCAGCAGCGCCCGGATGCGGCCGAGCATGCGGGACTCCGGCCGGCGGTCCCGGGGATCGGGGTCAGCCGCCGTGTCGTCGAGGGGCTCGAGGGTGGGCAGGCGCAGCAGCAGGCGGTACAGCTCCAGTACGGCCGTGGCGTACGAGAAGCGGTCACCGCGGGGAGCGGGGGCGTCGATCAGTTCGTCGAGCTGCGCCAGCTGGGTCTTCCAGCGCGACCCCCGGGGCCGGTCGTCGCGCGGGGCCTGGGCGCGGATCAGCACCGAGACGAGCCGGACGTGGGTGTCCTCCAGCTCGCGCCGCACGATCCGTACGACATCGGCGGGCTGCCAGCCACGCCGCCAGGCGGTCGCCACGAACTCCTCGCCCCTTCGTGCCAGTTCGGCGTCGGCGGCCGGATCGGCGGCGAGCAGGGACGCGCCGCTGTCGAGGGCGGTCTCGCCGGTGTCGTAGAGGGCGGCCCGGAAGGCCCGGTCGACGGTGCTGGACGTACTCACGGCCCGATCGTGCCATGCCCTGAGCACTCACCCGAAGGTGTCAACTACGGGTTGACACTCCCTGGGTGTCAACTTACGGTTGACAGCATGACGACGAACCCCACCATCAAGTCATCCGTGCGCCTCGACGACCTCATCGCGGCCATCAAGACGGTTCACGAGGAGCCTCTGGAGCAACTCCAGGACGCGGTGCTCGCCGGTGAGCACCTCGGCGACGTGGCCGACCATCTGATCGGCCACTTCGTCGACCAGGCCCGGCGTTCGGGCGCCTCCTGGACGGACATCGGCAGGAGCATGGGCGTCACCCGGCAGGCGGCCCAGAAGCGCTTCGTGCCGAAGGAGGGCAACGACCTCGACCCGAGCCAGGGCTTCAACCGCTACACGCCCCGCGCACGCAACACGGTCATGGCCGCACACAACGAGGCCCAGGCCGCGCACAACGCGGAGGGCCTCCCCGCGCACCTGGTCCTGGGTCTGCTGGCCGAGCCCCAGGGCCTCGCCGTGAAGGCGATCACCGAGCAGGGCGTCACCGTGGACACGGTCCGCGAGGCCGCCCGCGCGGCGCTCCCCCCGGCCGTCGAGGACGCCCCCGAGCTGGTGCCGTACGGCCCGGCGGCCAAGAAGGTCCTGGAACTCACCTTCCGCGAGGCTCTCCGCCTCGGCCACAACTACATCGGCACCGAGCACATCCTGCTCGCCCTGCTCGAGCACGAGAACGGCGAGGGCCTCCTCAACGGCCTCGGTGTCGGCAAGGAGGCCACCGAGCGATACGTCACCGAGATGCTGGCACAGTACGTCGAGACCCGGACGGAGAACGAAGACCCGCAGGAGGGCTGACCTGCCGGAAGGCTCACCTGCCGGAAGGCTCACCTGCCGGAAGGCTCACCTGCCGGAAGGCTCACCTGCCGGAAGGCTCACCTGCCGGAAGGCTCACCTGCCGGAGGGCTGACCCGCAGCGGGACCGCCCGGCAGCAGTGCCGGTCGCACCGGGGCCGGGCTGCGGAACCGGGTGTCGGCATCAATGTCAGACCCCCCTGCCACACTCACGGCATGACCGACCGGTGGGCACTCGCTCCGGCCGAGGAAGGCGGCGTGGACGTCGCCCCCCTCGGTCCGGACGGGCTGCCCGCCGGTCCGGTGCGGCGGGAGCCGGACCTCGCCGAGGCCGTGCGGAGCCGTCCCGGTGTCACGCGGTGGGTGTGGCGGTCCACCGCCGAGGTCTACCCGCGCCTGCTCGCCACGGGGGTGCGAGTCGAGCGCGCGTACGACATCGAGGCAGCCGAGACGCTCCTGCTCGGTCACGAAGGGCGGTACGGGGAACCCCGTTCGGCGGCGGCCGCGCTGGCCCGGCTGCGCGGCGGCCCCGTACCGCCCGATCCGCCGCAGCGCCAGGCCGAACCGGGCGCGCAGTCGTCCCTCTTCGAACCCCGGGGCGTCCCGCTGCCGCCGGCCGATCTCTTCGCGGTCTACGCCGAGCAGCAGCGGCGCACGGACGCAACCGCACACCCGGACCGGATGCGGCTGCTGACCGCTGCCGAGTCGGCGGGGATGCTGGTGGCCGCCGAGATGAACCGCGCGGGGCTGCCCTGGCGGGCCGACGTGCACCGCACGGTGCTGCACGACCTGCTCGGCGAGCGGTACGCCGGCGGCGAGCCCCGCCGGCTCGCCGAACTCGCCGCCGAGGTGTCCGCCGCCTTCGGCCGCCGGGTCCGGCCCGATCTGCCCGCCGACGTGGTCAGGGCGTTCGCGGGGGCAGGTATCAAGGTCTCCTCGACCCGCCGCTGGGAGCTCGAGTCCATCGACCACCCGGCCGTCGAACCGCTCATCGAGTACAAGAAGCTGTACCGGATCTGGGTCGCCCACGGCTGGTCCTGGCTCCAGGACTGGGTGCGCGACGGCCGCTTCCGGCCCGAGTTCCTCGCGGGCGGGACGGTGACCGGCCGCTGGGTGACCAACGGCGGGGGCGCCCTGCAGATCCCCAAGGTGATCCGCCGCGCGGCCGTCGCCGACCCGGGCTGGCGGCTCGTGGTCGCCGACGCCGACCAGATGGAGCCGAGGGTGCTGGCGGCGATCTCCCGCGACCCCGGGCTGATGGAGGTGGCCGGCCGGGATACCGATCTGTACCAGGCGGTGTCCGACCGGGCCTTCTCCGGCGACCGCGCGCAGGCCAAGCTCGCCGTCCTCGGCGCGGTCTACGGCCAGACCTCCGGCGACGGCCTGAAGAACCTCGCCGCGCTCCGACGCCGCTTCCCCAAGGCGGTGGCCTACGTCGACGAGGCCGCCCACGCGGGCGAGGAGGGCCGGCTCGTGCGGACCTGGCTGGGCCGCACCTGCCCGCCGGCCGCCCGTACGACGGACGACGCCGTGGAGGAGGCGGGCATCCCGCTCCCGGAGGAGGAGGAGCAGGTCTCCGACGCCCGCCCGTGGGCCCCGGGCTACGCCTCGACCGACGCCCGCGCCCGGGGCCGCTTCGCCCGCAACTTCGTGGTCCAGGGCAGCGCCGCCGACTGGGCGCTGCTGCTGCTCGCCGCGCTGCGGCGGACCCTCGGCGGCATGGCGGCCGAACTGGTCTTCTTCCAGCACGACGAGGTGATCGTGCACTGCCCTGCGGAGGAGGCGACGACGGTGGCGGAAGCGATCCGGCAGGCCGCGGACCTGGCCGGCCGGCTCACCTTCGGGGAGACCCCCGTGCGGTTCCCGTTCACGACGGCGGTGGTGGAGTGCTATGCCGACGCCAAATGATCAGCCCATGCGTCCGGCATCGGGCAGTCGCCTCGCTGAGGCGAGGGATTCCCGGCTCAGACCGCCACCCGGAGCAGCGCACGGGAGTTCTATGGCCTCGGCACAGCGGGTCCGGACCGGCCCGGACCGGCATCGCGCGCTCGGAGTTCCCCTCCCCGAGGAAGACGGCTCCGTTCGCGGTGCGGGTGGAGCGACCGGGTGAACGACGACCGGGCCGCCCTCGACCCCCCTGCGCCCGGCGGCTCGGACGACCCGCTGCTCAGATGACCGGCGGCCGCCCGAGCCGGGTGAGCCGCCACACCGTCCCCCAGCGCATGGCCCGGCGCTCCCCCGCCGGCTCCCGCAGCCCTTCCATGAACCCGCCGAACCAGGCACGCAGCCCAGGGAGCGACCGGTTCCGCAACAGGGTGAGCAGTACCCACACCCCGAGATGGACGGGCACAAGCGCGAGCGGCAGCCGCCGCCGGGCCAGCCACACCCGGTTGCGGGCGTTCACCCGGAAGTAGATGGCGTGCCGGGCGGGCGAGGTCTTCGGGTGCTGGAGCAGCAGTTCGGGTGCGTAGAGAATCCGCCACCCGGCGTCGACGGCACGCCAGGCGAGGTCGGTCTCCTCGTGCGCGAAGAAGAACGCGCCGGGCCAGTCGCCGGTCTCGTCCAGCATCGTCATCCGCAGCGCGTGCCCGCCCCCGAGGAACCCGGTGACGTACCCGCCCTTCATCGGGTCGGCCTTCCCGAGCCGGGGCACATGGCGCTGCTGCGTCTCGCCCAGCTCGTCGGCAATCCGGAATCCGACGATCCCGAGCCGATCGTCGGCGGCGTACAACTCCTGTACGCGCCGCAGCACATCGGCGTCGACCAGCAGGCCGTCGTCGTCCAGCTCGACGACGACGTCCACGTCCCCGAACTCCCGCAGCCGCTCGATCCCCGCGTTCCGACCGCCGGGGCAGCCGAGGTTCTCCTCCAGCTCGACGGTGGTGACCTCACCGGGCAGTGACAGCCGCCGGGCGAACTCGGGCAGCGGGCAGCCGTTCCCCACGATCACGATCCGCGCGGGCGGCACATCCTGCTTCGCCACGGACTCCAGAAGCGCGTCCACTTCGGCCGGCCGGTTCCCCATGGTCACCACGGCGACGGCAATCCTCGGCGTCTCGATGTCCCTCACCTCACTGCAACTGGCGCTCCGCTGACGGGCGATGCTAACCGTTCACAGTAAGGACGCCTAAAGTACGCCGCCCGGAGGTGGACCACGGCCGGCTCCCCGTGCGCGTCACCCCCACGACCACCGCCGTTGCCAGGATCCAGCCGGTGACGATCAGGGCGTACGACAGCCACTGGTGTGCACCGATGAGGGCCTGCCGCGGCCCGGAACACGCCTCGACGTCCCGCGGCCACAGCTGCGGCGCCACCACGGTCGCTCCACTGTCCTCCGCCACGCCGACGGACCGGCCCGTCCTCCGCCTCCGGGCACCGCGCGAGCCGCGTTCCGCCGGTGTCCGACCTGCGGCGAAGGGTCTCGGCTTGGGCACGCTCGGGCGTCCCGATTGACTCTTAGGTTAGGCATACCTTATCTATTAGGTGCTCAGAGAGAAGAAAGGCAAGGCACCCCCATGGGACGCATCACCATGCGCCGACTCAGCACACTCGCCGCGGTGGCCCTCGTGGCTCCGCTCATGGCCGCGTGCGGCAGCGAGGACGAGGACAAGGGAACCGGTACGGGGGCCACGGCCGCGGAGCAGAGCGGCACGCTCGTCGTCTACTCCGGCCGCAACGAGGAGCTGATCGATCCGCTGCTGAAGAAGCTGGAGAAGGCCACCGGCACCAAGGTCGAGGTCCGTTACGGCGACAGCGCCGAGCTCGCCTCGCAGCTGCTCGAGGAGGGCGACGGGACGAAGGCCGGCCTGTTCCTCGCCCAGGACGCGGGCGCGCTCGGTGCCCTCGCCAAGGAGGGACGTCTTCAGGCTCTGCCGCAGAAGTCCCTGGACAAGGTCGACGACGCCTACCGTGCCGAGGACGGCACGTGGGTCGGCGTGTCGGGGCGGGCCCGGGTCATCGCCTACAACCCGGAGAAGACCGACAAGGCCCCGGACAGCGTGCACGACCTGACCAAGGCCGAGTGGAAGGGCAAGGTCGGCTACGCGCCCACGAACGCCTCCTTCCAGGCGTTCGTCACCGGCATGCGCGTTCTGGAGGGTGACGACGCCACCCGTGAGTGGCTGAAGGACTTCAAGGCCAACGACCCCCAGGTGTACGAGAAGAACGGGGCCATCCTCGACGCCGTCGACTCCGGCGAGGTGACCCTCGGTCTGATCAACCACTACTACTGGTTCGAGAAGGCCGCCGAGGTCGGGGCGGACAAGATGACCGCCGAACTGCACTTCCCGGTCAAGGGTGATCCCGGCGCGCTGGTCAACGTCGCCGGTGTGGGCGTCCTCAAGGGCGGCGACCAGAGCGCGGCCGCGCAGAAGGCCGTCGACTACCTGCTCTCCGCCGAGGCGCAGACCTACTTCGCCGACACGACCAAGGAGTACCCGCTGGCCGCCGGTGTCACCAGTGAGGTCGAGGGCCTGCCGCCGCTGGACTCCATCGACGCGCCCGAGATCGACCTGAGCAAGCTGGAGTCGCTCCAGGAGACCCTGGTGATGCTCCAGGAAGCCGGAATGGTCTGACGGAACCGGTGCACCGCACATGAACATCACCGGCCGGCCGGCCCCTGCCGCCCCCCGCCCGGATGCCGCGCCCGCGCCGTCCGGGCGCGGGCGCGCCGGACGCACCCGTGCGGGGCGCCGGCCGCCGCTGCTCCTGGTCGCCGGGGCCTGCGCGGCGGCGGCCCTCGCGCTGCTGCCGCTGGTCTATCTGGGCGTCCGGGCCCTGGAACGCGGTCCCGGCTTCGCCTGGGACATCGTCACCACCGACCGCACCCTCGAACTGCTCACCCGCAGCCTGGGACTCGCCGTCGTCGTCGTCGCGGCCTGTCTGGTCCTGGGCATCTCGCTGGCCTGGCTGACCGTGCGGACCGCGCTGCCCGGCGCCCGCGTCTGGTCGGTGCTCGCCGCGCTGCCGCTCGCCGTGCCCAGCTACGTCGCGGCCTTCGCCTGGCTCTCCGCCGAGCCCCGCCTCGCCGGATTCACCGGCAGCGCCCTCGCGCTGACACTGGTCAGCTACCCGTACGTGCACCTGCCGGTGGCCGCCGCGCTGCGCGGCATGGACCCGGCGCAGGAGGAGGCCGCCCGCTCACTCGGCCACGGTCCGCTGCGAACCTTCTGGCGCGTCACCCTGCCGCAGCTGCGCCCCGCGGCGGCCGGTGGCGGCCTGCTCGTCGCGCTGTACGTCCTCTCCGATTTCGGGGCCGTCTCGATCATGCGGTACGAGACCTTCACCCGGGCCATCCACACCTCGTACCGGGCGAGCTTCGACCGCACCCCGGCCGCCGCGCTCAGCTGCGTCCTGGTGCTGATGACGGTGTTGCTCGTCGCCGCCGAGGCCCGTACCCGCGGCCGTGCCGGGCATGCCCGTACCGGCGGCGGCACCGCACGGCCCGTTCCCCCGATCCGGCTCGGCGCCCTGAAGTGGCCCGCACTGGGCTGGTGTTCGGCCGCCGCCGCAGCCGGCGTGGCCTTCCCGCTCGCCACCCTGGGCTACTGGCTGTCCGTGGGCAACTCCCGCACCTGGGAACCGGACCGGCTGCTGCAGACCGCGGGCACCACGCTGACCGTCGCCGCCCTGGGCGCCGCGCTCACCACCGTCCTCGCGCTGCCCGTCGGCATCCTCGCCGCCCGCCACCGCTCACGCACCGCACACCTGCTGGAGCAGGCCGCCTACGCCGGACACGCGGTACCCGGCATCACCGTCGCCCTCGCCATGGTCTTCCTCGCGGTCCGCTACGCCCCCCAGCTCTACCAGGAACTCCCCCTGCTCATCGCCGCCTACGCGGTGCTCTTCCTGCCCGTCGCCGTCGCCGCGACCCGTGCCGCCGTCCTGCAGTCGCCGCCTTTGCTCGAGGACGTCGCACGCTCGCTCGGCCGCGGACCGCTGCGGGTACTGCGCGAGGTCACCGTGCCGCTCGCCGCCCCCGGTATCGCGGCCGGCGCCGCCCTCACCTTCGTGGTCTGCATGAAGGAACTCCCCGCCACGCTGCTGCTGCACCCCACCGGCATGGACACCCTCGCCACCCGGCTGTGGGCCGAGACCACCACCGCCTCCTATGCCGCCGCCGCGCCGTACGCCGCCACGCTGATCCTGATCGCGGCGATCCCGTCGTACCTCCTCGGAAGGCACCGCACATGACCGATCTGCGGATCACCGGGCTCGTCAAGTCCTACGGCGCCTCGGCCCACGTGCTCGACGGCCTGGACCTGAGTGTCCCGGCGGGGCGGCTGGCCGCCGTGCTCGGGCCCTCCGGCTGCGGCAAGACCACCCTGCTGCGCATCGTCGCGGGGTTCCTGCGCGCCGACGCGGGCACCGTGGAACTCGGCGGACGCGTCGTGTGCGGGCCCGGTGTCCACCTGCCGCCCGAGCGCCGTCACATCGGCATCGTGCCCCAGGAGGGCGCGCTCTTCCCTCACCTCACCATCGCCCGCAACGTGGCGTTCGGCCTGAGCGCCACACCGCGTACCCAGCGCCGCCGGCGCACCGAGGAGATGCTGGACCTGGTCGGACTGCCCGGCCTCGGCGACCGCATGCCGCACGAGTTGTCCGGCGGCCAGCAGCAACGCGTCGCCCTCGCCCGGGCGCTGGCCCCCGCGCCCGCCCTCGTGCTGCTCGACGAACCGTTCAACGCGCTCGACAGCGCCCTGCGCGCGGGACTGCGGGCCGATGTCCGCTCCGCGCTCCTCGCCACCGGTGCCACCGGTGTGCTGGTCACTCACGACCAGCAGGAAGCCCTGTCCACCGCCGACCTGGTAGCGGTCGTACGGGAGGGCAGGGTCGCCCAGTGCGGTACGCCCGAGGAGATCTACCGTCACCCCGCCGACCTGTGGGTGGCCCGATTCGTCGGCGACGCCGTGCTCCTTCCCGCCACCGTCACGGGCGGTTCCACGGCCGACACCCCCCTCGGGCCGGTCCCGCTGGCCGCCGCCGGCGGTGCCACCACCGGGACGGTGGTGCTGCGCCCGGAACAGCTGGCTCTGACCGAGGACGGCGCGCGCGGCAAGGTCGTGGACGTCCGCTTCTACGGCCACGACGCGATGGTCGCCGTCGAGGTCGGGGACCTGGACGCCCCCGTCTTCGTCAGGGTGCCGGGACCGGTCGCGGTACGACCGGGGGACGGGACCGGCATCGTGGTCCGGGGCGAAGCGACCCTGCACACCTGACCGCGGAGGGTCCGGTCGACCCGGGCATCGCCGTGGTCGGGCGGGCCGCGGAGCGCCACCGCCGGCCAGCCGACGGGTTCGTCACCGGGGTTGGGGGGGCGGGCCGATGCTCCCGGGTGCGCGGGAGCCGCAGGCGCCGCGCCCCGGCGCCTTGGCCGGCACACCGCCCGTCGTGCCCTGCCCACCCGCCGTCGCCGCATCCGCTGAACGGCAAAACCCCAGGTCGGAGTGCTTCCATCCTGGGGTTCAGGTGGAGCCGCCTTCGGGATTCGAACCCGAGACCTACGCATGACGAGGGCCTGCATGATCATCTCGGGTGATGACGAACGGTGCCACCGAATCCCGTTTCCGCAGATCAGAGGCTCGCGGGCTGACCGGGATCTTACTTGGTCCGCACTGGTGTCACCCAGTCCGCTCACGCAGCGCTCACGCAAGCAGGACGTCTGACGCCCGCATATCCGCACCCGCGATACGCCGCGCGATGCCGACGACGACCGGCTGTCCGTCCGCCTACGCCGACAGGCAGACAGGCAGAACAGAGATCAAAGTGAACTGCCTGCAGCGCATGCGTGGCCAGCGGCGGGGTCAACTCAAACCCGGTGGGTCGTCCCGGCTCAGGGCCGGGCGGGCCCGAGCCTCCGGTACACCGTTACCCGCCGGCCGCGGTCCTGCTCGTTCGTCACCGCCCTGAAGTATTCATCCAGCACCGAGAGCTTTGCCTTGTCCCGGGCGGACGTCACGGTCGACGCGGCCTCCGGGGCATCAGTCACCAGCAATATCTCCGTCTGCGCAAGCATCGCGGCGCGGATCCGCACCGGGTCCGCCTCCACCCCCTTGAGCGTTCCGGACACCTCAGGACTCTCCGCCAGTGCGATGTCCCTGAGGCCGGTGAAGGCGTCGGGGGAGACTGACTTGGTGTCGCGCCGTGCGGCCGGGACGAAGAGCACGCCGTCGCCGGGCCGCTTGAGTCGCCGCACGTCCGAAGCGATCGCAAGGACGTCATCCACTCGGCTCGCCGGGGACCTCTTGGCCAGCGACTGCGGCAGCAGCCCCACCGTCGCCACGGTCAGCACCGCGGGTAGCACGTACACATGTGCTCTGGGAAACCTCGGCGTCGCCGCTCGCACCGCGGCGCCCAGCGCGGTACCGATCAGCAGGGCCAAGCCCAAGTAGCTGAAGAGTATGTAGCGCTCCAGGAACATCGGGCGGATTAGCGAGATGCCGAGCAGGACGATCTGCGGCACTGCCAGAAGGGGGAACCCGACGGTCGCGACGGACGGGCCGCTCTCCCGCCGCCGGTCCGTCAGCGCTCCGAGGCCGCCGATCGCCAGCAGAACTGCCGGGCCGATCATCATGTGCCACGACAACGGCGGTATCCAGGAAATTTGCTGTGACTGGCTTCGAGTGAAGAAGATTAGGGGCATTACGCACGCTGTGCCGACCGCGGAGGCCACCGCCCAGCGTTTCCACAGTCTGCGCCCGGAGCGCCTCCACATCAGGGTCACCAAGTGAGCAGGCAGGAGCAGTAGCGACAACCAGTTCAGCAGTCCGCATACCAACACAATGCCCCCGTACGCCACCCATAGGCTCGGCCGTTGACGCCGGGCGGTGAGGGCAGTCACGAGCAGGAGTGTTGAGATCCCTGCTCCGGCCGTGACGAGTGCGTACGGGCGGCCTTCCTGCAACTGGAACTGCACGGCCGGTAGGAGCCCGAACGCAAGGCCGCCTCCCAGCCCGGCCCAGCCACCAGCCAGTCGGCGGCCGATGACGGCCACACACCCCGCCGCTACCGCCATGGCAAGGACGGACGGCAGCCTCAGCGTCGTAGTACTGGGACCGAAACATGCGAAAAGGCCGTGCATGAGCAGGTAGTACAGCCCGTGGACGGCGTCGACCTGCCCAAGCATGTGCCATATCTGGGCAGTTGAACGCTCGGCCACCTGCCAGGTCGCAGCCTCGTCCCGCCACACGCTGTGCTGGCGGGACAAACCCCACGAACCGAGGGCGAGGGTCCACAGAACAGGTATCAGCCAGATGGCCAGACGGTCCCGCATGGCGGCTATGGGGGGATTCATTGAGATCTTCAGGACCCGAGGTTAGAAGCGCGAACCACAGTCAGCGATGGGTGGACGTCAGCGGGAGAGTCGTCGGGCCGACGATCGTGGGGGCCGGCTGCGAGTCGACGAACGATCACACTGACGGGGTGGCCGGGCCAGTCTGTGCGGTTCTCGAAGGGGCGACAACCCTGTTCCGGGGAGATCAAGGCCACTTCTACACGTGGCACTTGGAACGTATCGAAAGGCATGCGACCTGGGCGGATGATCGGACAGGCGAAACCGTTGCGGATGTCCCTTTTCAGTTTGGCCGGAGATCATCTCTGTGACCCGCGTCACGTGACCAGCCGTTGTCAAAGATCATTCCGCGTAGTCAAACTCTTGTTCTGTTCGCATCAAGGGGTGCAGGCCGTGCACTCCCCTAGGGACTAGGAGTCCAGCTTTGAGACCGAAGAACGTGCTCAAGGTCGTGTTCGCGACTGTCGCCCTCACCGTGGCTGCAGGCGCTCCGGCGATGGCCTCCGTCAATGTGGGCGGCGGTCAGTGGTCGTACGGCACCGGCTGTTGCAGCGTCTGGTCGAACTACAAGCACGCCTCCGTGAACCACTCGTCCTCGGCGGACGGCGACTACTGGGCCTACAGCGGCTGCACCGCACCGGGGCCGTGGGCCCTGGCGTCGGCCGAGCTCGGCGGCGGTACGGGCAAGGCGTACTGGGACAAGGGCTGCACGCGCTGATCCTGAGTACTACCGTGAGCCCCGGTGTCGACGTCACCGGGGCTCACTGTGGTCCGTCCCTCGCCGTCCACCGCCCCTCTCCCACCACATCTCACCGGCCCAGCGCGGTCTCACAAGCCCGACCCAGTGATCCGACATAGGAAGCCGATGCTGCACCGAGGTATCAAGTTCGTCCACGTCGCCGTATTGTTCTTCGCTGCGGTGCTGGCCTTCCTGTTCGTCCGGGAACTGGACGAGGACGAGGTGCTGGGCAATTCGGCCGTGATCTTCGTCTTCGACTCCGATGATTCGACGAGTGGCGCCCAGGTTGCCCAGTCGATCGCGTCGTTTGCCGAGGACCACGGCGTCACGGTGGCTCGTGAGGTGCCCGACTTGAGGGAACCTGATGGCCGTCGCCACCTGTACATGGCCGCAGGAGATGACCCGGCCGGAGCCGGCGCGTGGCTGAACGAGGGTTATCCGGCGTTCAGTTCGAACCTGGCCACGGACGTGCATCCGATCGCCGACATCGGGCAGCGTGATCCGCGCGGCCACTACTACGTGTTCGGACCGCCGGAGGCCGCGGACTCACTGGTCGCAGAGTTCTCCGACCTGGGCCTGCGGGCAGACGTGTCCCACCCGCTCTCCTATAGCGAACTGGCCACCACCTACACCAATAGCGTCATGTACTGGTCGTTCTGGGTAATCGCTCTCGCCGCGGTAACCCTCACCGGCGCGAGCGTGCTGCTGTCCGCGAGGACTTATGGGATTCTGCGGTTGCAGGGCTTCTCCCTGGTGGATCTCGTAGTGCGTGACCTGAGGCAACTGCTGGTGCCCTGGGCGGTGGCGCTCGGTGCCGTGACTGCGGTAGCACTCACTTTCCTCGGCCTCTACAACGGCTTTGCCTGGCTCACCCTCTTCGCCGCCCTGGCCGCCGTCTTGGCCGGACTGCTCCTTCTTCTAGTACTGACCGCTCATGTGGCGGTGATCGCCCTGACGTTCAAGGTCGACGTGCTGCGCGCCGTGAAGGGCGCCCTGCCCGCTCGGGCAGCATCCGTCGGCGTTTACCTGGTGCGCATCCCCGCTCTGCTGCTCACACTCAGTGTGGCCACCGACGTCGCGGCGGTCGGCAGAGACATGGAGACACGTCAAGAGAACCGGGCAGCCTACGCCGATGCGGGCGACGCCGTCACCATCCGCCTCAACGGAGGTCTCTCCGGTGAGAAGGAGAGGGTGGTTGAAGAGATCGGCCCGTGGTTGCGTCGGGCCGACGGTAACGGGAAGGTCATTCTCGCCGGGCGCCGAGACCTCCAGAGCCTGGTGCCGGGTTCACACCTTCCGCCAGGCGAAGTGCTCGTCGTGAACGAGACCTTCCTTACTCAACAGCCCGTCCTCGACCCGGCGGGACAGCGCTACATGCCCGCGGCTCGGAAGGGCGAGACGGCAAAAGAGGACAGGGTACGGCTCATCGTTCCCGAAGCTCTCCGCGGACACGAGGCGGCTCTCCGCAAGGCGGTCGTCGGAGTACTGGCTTCGGACTTCGACCCTCGGAGCCAACTGGAAGCACTCCCGGGCAAGAGCGGCCAGAGCGTCTTCACATACAACCCCGGAAGCCAGGTCTACAACGCGGCCCACAGCCAGAAGGAGGACCGTTCCCTTGTACAGGACCCGGTCCTTGTCGTGGTCCCCAACGGCTCACACTTTGTGTCCGACGACGGCTACACCGCGTTCGCCGCGCAGGAGGGGGTCGTTTTCCCCGACCCCGATGTCGTCGTTCGCGCCATTCAGGGGAACAGGCTGGGCGTCTACGTCGTGGCGCTCCGCCCTGTCGCTGAGAACTCCGCGCTGAAGATGCGAGAGGTGGTCACCGAGTTCCGGGTGCAGCTCTTCAACCTTGTGCTGACAGTCATCGTCCTCCTCATCGCCGGTGTCGGCATCTGCGTCATCTACGCGCGCAAGAACTCCCAGTCCATCTTCGCCCAGCACATCAATGGGTGGAGATACGTGGCCACCCACCGGTTCATCCTCGGCGTGGAGGTGGCCATCGCCTTCCTCCTGGCCACCCGGGTACCTTTCGAAACGTGGATGCGCAACAAGGATCTGGAACGGATCGCCGCGTCCGGTGCCCCCCTCCCCCGGCCGCTCGTCGAGCTCACCGGACTTGATCTGAGCATCATCGCCGGGCTCGTGGTCATCGAACTCGGTGCTGTGCTCCTTGCCCTCGCCGTCTTCCACCGTCGCATCGTTAGGGAAGGGGCGACCCAGGCGTGAGGCCCGCCCGTGCGATCCCCTTCCCCTCAGCAGGAGTACTGTCGTGATCGATATCGAGAATCTCTCGAAGTCCTACGGTTCTCGGACTCTGTGGTCCGATGTCACCTTCACCGTTGCCCGTGGCGAGATGCTCGCCCTCGTCGGGCCCAGTGGTTCGGGCAAGTCGACGCTCCTCAACTGTCTCGGCCTGCTGGACAAGCCGAGCGCGGGGGTGATCCGCCATGAGGACAAGGACATCACTCGATTCAGCCGGCGCGAGATCCGTGGGTTCCGCCGTGACGTGCTCGGCTACCTGTTCCAGAACTACGCCCTGATCGAAAACGCGACCGTTGCCGAGAACCTCAAGGTGGCCGTGAAACCGCGCCGGCCCTTGCCGGACCAGCCGGGCAAGACCATCGCCGAGGCGTTGAACCGCGTGGGCCTGGGCGGCCGGGAGAACGAGACGATCCACTATCTCAGCGGTGGGGAACAGCAGCGTGTGGCCCTTGCCCGTCTCATGGTCAAGCGGCCTGCGCTGGTGCTGGCGGACGAGCCGACCGGTGCCCTCGACGACGCCAACGCGAGCACGGTAGTCGATATTCTCCGCGAAATGAGCGAGTCGGGATGCGCTGTCGTCATCGCCACCCATAGCGCCTCAGTTCGCGAGCAGTGCGACAGAGTATTCGCACTGGGTGAAAGAGAACGTGACCCGTCTCATAAACCGCAGCGACTGACCGTCCCCCTCAGTACCACTTGACCGTCAGCCCGCCGTGATGAGATGCCCATGCCGCCAACCGCGCTGCGGCGGGACGCGGCTCGCGATCACCTCGGGCTGTGGGACAACACTCCTGTCGCTCACCACGGTGAACGGCCTGGGGCAAGGGGCCGGCGGCACTGGGAACGGTGAAAGGCAAGGTACGAATAGGAGGCGAAGACGGCCAGAAAGCGCGGATGCGGAGTCGGCGCAGTGGTCCGAAAACGGTGCCCGGCGTCGGTACCCTGGAGTGCATGTCTACTGCCCCGGTTCGTGTCCGTTTCGCCCCGTCTCCGACCGGCATGTTCCATGTCGGTGGTGCACGGTCCGCTCTCTACAACTGGGCCGTGGCGCGACAGTCCGGCGGTACGTTCATCCTGCGGATCGAGGACACAGACGCGGCCCGGAACAAGCCGGAGTGGATCGACGGGATCATCAGCGCTCTCGCAGCGATCGGCATCCACGAAGAGGACGCCGCCTTCGAGGGGCCGTACTTCCAGTCGCACAACGCCGATCGGCACCGGGAAGCGGGTCTGCAGCTCTTCGCGGCCGGTCGGGCGTACTACTGCGACTGCAGCCGGGAGCAGCTGAAGGAGCGCACGGGCTCGGATCACCTGGGTTACGACGGGTTCTGCCGGGACCGGGGACTGGCTTTCGAGGAGGGACGGGCGCTGCGGTTCCGGACGCCTGACGAGGGCGAGACCGTCGTGGTCGACCTGGTCCGCGGGGAGCCGGCGTTCCCGAACAACGCGATCGAGGACTTCGTCATTGCCCGGGGTGACGGGTCCCCGGTCTTCCTGATCGCCAACGTGGTCGACGACCTGGACGAGGGCATCACGCAGGTCATCCGCGGTGAGGAGCACCTGTCGAACACGCCGAAGCAGCAGCTGCTGTGGGAGGCGCTCGGTGCGAAGCCGCCGGTGTGGGCGCACCTGCCGGTGATCGTGAACGAGAAGCGGCAGAAGCTCTCGAAGCGCCGTGACAAGGTCGCGCTGGAGGACTACCTCGCCGAGGGCTTCCTGCCCGAGGCGATGGTGAACTACCTGATGCTCCTGGGCTGGGGCCCTGGCGACGACCGGGAGATCATGCCGCACGAGGAGCTGGAGCAGCTCTTCCGGATCGAGGACGTCAACACGGCGCCTGCCTTCTTCGACGTGAAGAAGCTGACGGCGTTCAACGGCGACTACATCCGCGCGCTCTCGCCGGAGCAGTTCGCCAACGCCTGTGCGCGATGGCTCGTCGCCCCGTACGCGCCGTGGGCCCCGGAGGCGTTCGACAGGAACCTCTTCGAGGCGGCGGCCCCGCTGGCCCAGACCCGACTGGCGCTTCTGTCGGAGATCACCAGCTACGTGGACTTCCTGTTCCTCGACGAGCCGGTCGAGGACGAGGCGTCGTGGAACAAGGCGATGAAGGCCGGCGCCGGCGACATCCTGTCCGACACCCGTGCCGAACTGGCCACTGTCGCGGACTGGAAAGCGGACGACCTGAAGGCCGTCCTGTTCGCCGTCGGCGAGAAGCACGGCCTCAAGCTGGGCAAGGCCCAGGCGCCCATCCGGGTAGCGGTCACCGGCCGGACGATCGGACTCCCTCTGTTCGAGTCCATGGAGCTGCTCGGCCGGGACCGCGTGCTCGCCCGTCTGGACGCCGCGGCCAAGAAGCTGGCCGCTACGCAGGCATAGTCGTTGGTCAGGCGACCTGCGCCAGCAGGTCGCCCCAGGCGTTGCCGAAGTAGTTCAGATCGAACCGGGCCAGAGCCTCGTATGCGGCCTTGGCCTCGGCCTGACGCGTTGCCGCGCGTTCCCGGACCTGCGTCGGCAGGCGGTCGAGGTCGGGGGCCGGCTGACCGGTCAGGGTAGCGAGGTCGCCCAGGCCGGCCACCGGGCGGATCAGGCACGGCAGGCCGAGCAGCAGGGCCTCGGCCGCACAGCGGCTCCAGCCCTCCCGCATCCGGGGGAGGAAGACGCCGACATCACACGCGAAGAGAAGCCGCAGGTAATGCTCGCGTTCCACGTCGTAGTGGGCACCGTCGAAGCCGATGGTGTTGCTGCCGCTGGTGATCACCCGCAGCCTTCGGTCGCCGGCCAGAGCCGCTGAGACCTCCTCGATGCCCTTCCAGTGCACAGCCTTGCCCGCGTACACGCCTATCGCGTCCGGGGGCAGGTCAAACTCGGCGCGGCATTCGGCGCGGTCGAAGCCGCGTGCCCTCTCGACCTCCGTCATGTCGAAGGCGTTGTAGATCACCTGCACGTTGCGGACGCCTCGGGCCCGGAGGAAGTCCGCCCAGTACGGGGCGACGCAGACCACGGCAGCACATTGCGGCAGCATCCTGAACAGGTGCTCCCAGAGCATGGCCTCGACGGGTGCGGAGTCGTGCTGCAGCGGCTCGTAGTGGTGGAGGAGGAACACCGTGCGGGCCCTCATCTCCGGGGTGAAGAGCAGCAGGCTCAGGTCGTCCCACACGAAGGTGCCGGTGGTGCCGTGCAGCGTCCGTATGGAAGGGGCCAGGCGGGCAAGGTGGCGGAGCTTGCGCCAGCGGCGGACGCGGTAGGTGCGCTTGTGGTCCGGGACCGTGCGCCACTCCACGTCGTCGGCCGTCGCCTCGTGGAGCATCCGCAGGTAGACCCGGCCGCCGGTCCGGCCGACCGGCTCCATCGAGTAGACGATCCGCTTCACGGACGTACCTCCTGTTGGTGTCGGTCGTACTCGGCGTGGAGCAGCGCGTGCATGGCCGCCAGGTGGGGGCTGAGGCTGCGGGCGGCGTCGGCAATCGGGAGGTAGAAGTCCTCCAGGCTCCGGAGGAACCGCCGGCGCCGGTCAAGGTTGGGCGAGAGGGCAAGGTCGCGCAGGTTGTGAAGGCGGTCGGCGAACCGGACGAGGAGGTCCTCGGATGGGAGCGCGGCCTGCTTGAAGCGCCAGTTGGTTTCGTCGCCAGCGGCCTTGGGACGCTGTTCGAGGCGGTGGTCGGCGGTCATGGCACGCAGGCGGGCGGTGAACCGGGCTCCGAGGTGCTGGACGAGCAGCGCCTCCGCTTCGGGAGCCACTTCCAGGGCGTCGTGGAGAAGGGCGAGGACGAGGGTCTCAGGGTGCCTGACCCTGATTTCGGTGCGCAAGAGCGTGACGACGGCCAACGGGTGCTCCAGGTACGGGGTGCCCTGGTCGCGGGTGTGGCCGTCGTAGACGGTGAGGGCCAGGGGGCCGGCGACTTCGGCGAAGGACTGCTCGTCTGTGCTCCACAGAGCGGTGCCGAGCACGGTGAGGATGTGGTCCAGGTCGGTGGGGTTCATCCGCCTCACCTCGTGAGGAGAGCCGTGGCACGGGGGTCGGACACGTGGTCGGCGAGCAGGAGAGTGTCCCCGACAGCCAGGGCGTCGAGGCCGAGGTCAGCCGCCGCTGCCACGGCCTGCTCGGCGGTCCGCAGGATCGGGGTGCCCTTTCGGTTGAACGAGGTATTCAGCAGTAGCGGTAGTCCGGTGCGCTCGTGGAACTGCTCCAGGAGTTCTCTCAGGCCCTGATGGTGGGGGGCGACGGCCTGGACGCGAGCG
The DNA here is from genome assembly GCF_055569765.1 of Streptomyces sp. NPDC031365. Lineage (NCBI taxonomy): Bacteria > Bacillati > Actinomycetota > Actinomycetes > Kitasatosporales > Streptomycetaceae > Streptomyces > Streptomyces sp. NPDC031365. The sequence goes on from NZ_JBVIIM010000010.1 coordinate 113,486, forward strand.
GTGCCGTCATGGTGGGTGACTGCGGGGATGCGGGCGGCCTGGCACCGTCGGACGTGAGCGACCCGGTTCATGAAAGGGTCGCCTTCCGACATGAACCACTCCGTGGCGTGTTCGGCCAGGACAGCCGGGGCGAAGGGACGGTACGTCGCTCGCTTCTTGATCGCGTTGAGTCGATCACGCGTGGCGGTGTGGCCGGGGTGGGCAAGGATCGAGCGATGACCGAGGGCACGCGGTCCAAATTCGAGCGCCCCCCGCACCCAGCCGACGACGTGTTGCTCCGCGAGCAGCGCGGCCACGGTTGGCTCCAGTCCCCGTCCGAGGCCGGTCAGGGCGCGGTACCCAGTCGGCACCGCCAGCGTTGGCACGGCACCCGGGTGCGGGCCCCAGGCCGCGTCTGTCGGCACTGGGAGGCGCTCCTGCCCGAGCTGGTAGTGCCAGCCGTAGAGCGCGGCGCCCACGGCGGTGCCCGCGTCGTGCGGGGCCGGTGCCACGAAGAGGGTGTCGAAGCCGCTGTCGGCGGCCAGCTGACCGTTGAGGTGGGAGTTCAGGGCGCACCCGCCCGAGAACACCAACGTCGAGGATCCGGTGAGACGTTGCAGGTGTCGGGCGACGTGGACGACCGTTTCGGCGAAGACCTCTTGAACGGCGGCGGCCAGGTCGGCCCGTACGTGTTCTGGCTGCTCCGCGACATTGTCGGCGGTCCAGGCCCGGCTACCGAGCAGCAGCGGGGTGCCGCTGTCCGCCGTGCCCCACGGGTACTCGATGCGCACCTCGCCGTCGTCTCCGAGCCGTACGAGATCCCGGAGCTGAGCTGCGTAGCGCTGGGGGTCGCCGAAGGCCGCGAGCGCCATCATGCTGCCCTCGGGCTCGTCGCCGGGCGGGATCACTCGTCGGGCGAGGTTCCGGTAGAAGTGGCCAAGGGAGGAGTGGACGCGCCGGGGCCCGGCCGGGCTGGGGACAACGGTCGGCATGCCCTGGTGGAGGCGGTCGATGCCATCGGGGCGCAGGTCGTACCCGGTGATGCGCTCCCGCCCCGGACCGAAGTCGGACCCGAGGGAGGAGCCGCCGGCGTCGATGACGAGGCCCGCTGCGTGCTCGGGGCCGGAGAGCAGATAGCCGGAGAGCACGTGGGCCGTGTGGTGGGAGAGGAGGCGGAGGTGTTCGCCGAGCGGGACGGGCAGGAGGGCGGCGAGTTCGTCGCGCTCCTCGGCCAGCCACCAGCCGGCGGCGGGGTTGGGGCGCATGGAGGCGGCCCAGACGACGTCGATGTCCTGCGGTTCGAGGCCGGCGGCCTCCAGGCACCACTGGAGCGCGCGGGTCGGGATGGTGAGAGTGCCCTTGCGGGTGGGGTGGTTGTGCTTGACGCCGCTCCAGCGTTCCTCTTCGGCCGCGTAGAGGAAGCCGTCGACGACTAAGGCGGCGCTGGTGTCGTGGTGGAAGTTCAGTCCGAGGGCTGCGGGCATGGTCGTGTACCTCCGGTCTGGGGTCAGACGGTGAGGGCCGGGGCGGGGAGGAGGGCGGCGCCGGAGTCGGTGTACTCGTGGCAGCGCAGACAGAAGCGGAAGTGGTGGCCTCGGGGCGCGAAGACCTTCGCCGCGAAGTCCTCGTCCCAGATGCTGAACTCGCTGTCGTCCTTCGCCATGGCGTTGAAGCAGCGGTAACAGGACCCGTCCATCTCGATCATCAGGTGCTGGTCGAGATAGCGGTCGCAGAGGCCACGCAGCTCGTTCGCCGGCTGGCCGACGTCGACGTGGTGCACGTGGTTGGTGACGTGGATGGCGCCGTACGTGTCGCACAGCCTCGCGAGCTGCGTGAGGCGGGCGGCGCTGATGCCTTCCAAGACGCTGTTGATGACCACGGTCTTGCCGGCCTCGCGGAGGCGGGGCACTACAGCGTGGACCTCGTCGTAGTTCTCGTGCTCGTCGTCGCAGCCGATGAGGACCTGGTCGTACGAGCGGAGAGTGGCATCCATGATCCGCTTGTTGCGGGCCAGAGTGATGGCGTTCGTGCCGAGGACCATGACTTTGTCGGGCAGGCGGGCGCGGGCCGCGTCGCTGAGGGCGGGGAAGTCCCGGTGCACCGTGGGCTCGCCACCGTTGATGTGCAGCTGCTGGAACGGGATGGTCTCCAGCCTGGCCAGGATGGTGGAGAACAGCTCCATGGGCATGTTCTCGCCCTGGGCGCCGTCGGCGAAGATGCAGAAGTCGCAGGACCGGTTGCACTTGGTCGTGATCTTGACCTTGGCCGTCTTGAGGGTGCGGGGCAGGGGTGCACGCGCGGGCATGGCGGGACTCCTGTGTCAGGGGTGGATGTCACCGGGGGCGTGGCTGAGGAAGTTCTGCACGGTGGACCTCTGCTGGTGCCAGAGCGCGAGGGTCGCGCGCAGGGTGCCGGCGGTGGTCGGGCCGGTGGGGACCAGCCTCGCCATTCGGGCGGCCAGCCGCTGGGCGGGAGTGGTCTCGTCGGCCGCGAGCGCGTTCAAGGTCCCTGCGGCGGATCGGAGTTCCTTCGCTTCGCGACGGATCAGATACTCGGTCGCGACACCGGGCGGCGGGTCGAGGTAGTACAGCCAGCGGGCGACGCGTACGCGGAGCATCCCGGCTGTCATCACCCAGTCGGTGTCGGCGTGAAAGCCGCACTCGCCGACAGTGCTGGGCGCGTCGGGAACGCGGCGCATCGCCGCCTCCAGAGCGACATGGGCCGTGCGAAGCAGGTGACGCGGGCCCCGAGGGCGAGCGTCGGACCGGTCGTCGGCATGCCCGAGAAACAGTTCGGCGTACCCATCCAGCCCGTCCGGCCGCCACTGCGTGAGGGCGGCCGTCTTGCCGGGGCAGCGGGTCCGTGTCGCGAGAGCGGCTGCGGCGAACCAGCACGGGGCGAGGTAGTGCCAGGCCACGCAGTGGCGCCGGTACGCGACGACGTCCTCCACCACGTTGTCGATGCTGTCCGCCGCCAGCTGGTACCGGCCGCCCAACCGGGCTTGGAGGATTCCCCGGTAGAACCGCTCGTCGACCTCGCGCCACGGCGCCATCTGGGCCCGTGACTTCCAGCGTTGGAAGTCACGGACGCTCCCACTGATCAGCGACCAGGTCGCCAGCTCGGGCGCGGAGACAAATCGTCCGTCGGCCTCGACCATGGTGAACGCGAAGCCGGGCGGGTGCTCCAAGAGACGCTTGTGAGAGATGTCCCTGCCGACCGCGGCCGTGTGAGCGGCGGCCAGGCGGTGGTTCCACTCCTCCCAGTCCGTCGGTGCCTCTGGGATGAGGATCCGTACGTCGATGTCGGAGTGGGGCGCCAGCAGGTCGGCCGGCTGCCACTTGTGGGTGAGCATCGCCGCGCCGACGCCGTGAGCATCCAGCTCGCGCTCGTACAGCGCCCCGAGCCCTGGGTACAGGGGCGCCTCAACCATGACCATCACCGCTCCTCGGTGGATGCGCGGGCGCAGGAGGGCCGGGCCGTTTCCGTGGTCAAGAGAGGGAGAAGCGGCAGGACCGGGGTGCCTTCGGGACGCTCCATCCGGTCCCAGCGCAGGTCGTAGTCGACGTAGTGGAAGCCCTGCCAGGCGTCGTTGGCGTTGCGGTCGAGCATGGCCTGGAAGAGGTGGGCGAAGGCGTTGCCGAGGGTGCCGTCGGCGAGATGGGGCTTCAGAGGGATGTCGCGGTTGTGGAGGATGCAGGGGCGAGCCACGCCCGTGGGCGTGATCTTGATGCGGTTGGCGTCGGAGCAGGTGGCGCAGCTGGAGTTCGAGATGAAGCCGATCGAGCCCGCCCAGCCGTCCGGGCGAAGATACTGCCCGGGACTGCGGACCCCGAGCTCGTCCCTGCGCACCTCGCCGGCGTTCACGAACCACTCGTGGAGACGGTCTCGAACCTCCGCCTCGCTGATGAACTCGGTGTCGAAGAGCGCTTGGGCGGGGCCAATGTTCTGGAGCTCGATCAGCCGGACGGCGATGGGCAGGTCGCGGGCCAGCTCGGCGACGGCGAAGGCGTCAACCAGATAGGTGCGCTGCAGAACGCAGTTGATCTTCACGCGCAGGCCGAGGGCGAGGGCGGTGTCGAGGGTGCGCCGGGTGACGCGCGGGTCGCCGCCGCCCATGATCTCGGCGGACCGGTCGGGGTCGAGGCTGTGGAGGCTGAGATTGAGGTACGTCAGACCGGCGCGGTGGAGTTTCTCAACGCTCAGGCCGCGGCGCAGGTTGCCGTGGCTGGTCATGCCGATCGCGGCGTCGGACCCGAGGCCGTTCGCCAGGCCCGCGATCACGTCGACGATGTCCGCTCGGAGGGTCGGCTCGCCGCCGGAGCAGTGCGCTTTCTTGATCTTCCAGGCGCCGGCCTCGGCGGCGATGGCCGCGTAGTCGGAGGCGGTCAGGGGTCGGTCCTTGTGCCCGTAGTCCGGCATGCAGCGCGGCTTGCAGAACACGCAGTCCAGGTTGCAGAGCGAGTTCAGGGTGAAGGCCAGGTAGGGGTGGTTGCGGCCGGTCGCCGTGAAAGCGGCAACCAGGTCGCGGTGGCGTGTGGTCGGCATTGGTCAGCCTCCTACGAGGGGAGAGCGAGCAGCGGGCACCTCGGCCAGGCCGTTGAGCGGCTGGTCGGTGAGGTAGCGGCGCAGGTTGACGGCGAAGAACGCGACCGCCTCGTCCATGTACGTGCGGCTGAGCGTGGAGCTCTTCGGCGTGAGGACGACCCGCGGGTGGAGACGCAGTGGATGGCGGACCGGCAGCGGTTTGGGGGCGAAGACGTCCAAGGCTGTGCCGCGAAGGTGGTCAGCGTTGAGAGCGGCCAGCAGAGCCGACTGGTCGACGGTCGTCGCACGGCCGAGATTGAGGAAGAGGGACTTCGGCTTGAACGCCGTGAAGAGGTCGTGGTCGAAGAAACGGTCAGTGGCCCGGGTGGCGGGCAGCAGATCGACCACCACGTCGGCGACGGCGACCGCCTGGTGCACTGCCGACGCGTGCATCCACGTGATCCCGCCCTCGACGGCCACCGGCGGCGTGCGCCGTACGCCGACGACGTCCATCCCAAAGGAGCGGGCTGCACGAGCGAGGTGCTCGCCGATGCTGCCACAGCCGACGATGGTCATCGTCGCCCCCGCCAGGTCGAAGAACTCCTCAGCCAGGTCGTCCTTCCACCAGGACCGGTTCCGCTGGACCCGCTGACTCATGAACAGGCCACGTGAGAATCCCAGGACCATCCCCATGGCGTGCTCCGCCATGGGCCTGCCGTGGAACCCGTACGAGCGGGTCAGAGCGACTCCGACGGAGTGGGCCTCGGCGACGGGCAGATGGTCGGTGCCGGCTGCCGGGGAGGCGATCCACCTCAGGTGAGGGGCGCCGAACAACCACGACGGCTTGAACGTCCAGCCGAAATAGACGTGCGCTTCGGCCAGCTGGTGCGGCACGGTCTCCTCGGTCGCCGTACGGAACTCGACTCCGGGGAAGGCGGCCGACAGCGCCCGCTCGTGCTCGGCGGACAGCCGCCAGAAGCAGTGCGGGGACTCCAGGCTGATCAACACGACCGGCCGGTTCATCGCGATCGTCCTTCCGCGCTTGACGCGGGCTCCAGGGCCCAAGGGGCGATGCGCCCGATGATGGAAGCGATGCTGGACTCGTAGTCGTGACGCGAGCGCACCAAGGCCGCCCCGGCGCTCCGGAGCCGGTCACGTTCCCTGGGCAGGACGGTCAAGGCGCGATGGAGCGCGGAGGCCAGAGACTTGGCGTCCCGTGGTGCGGCGGTGAAGCCGGTCTCGCCTTCGATGACCGTCTGGGCGAGTCCGCCGGCCGTGGTCGCCACCACTGGGCCGGCTCCGGCCGCGAACGCCTCCAGGGGGATGCGCCCGAAGGGCTCCTCGCGTGAGGGAACGATGACTGCGCGCAGGGCCGGGTTGTACAGCCATGCGCGGATCGCCGGGGTGAAGCGCGTGATCAGGGTCGCGTCCAGGCCGTATGCGTGGATGTGCGCCGCCAGGTCCTCCTGGTATGAGGTGGGGCGCTCGTGTTCGTCCGAGGTCACGGCCGCCAGGACCAAGTGCGGAGCGCGAACCCCACGCTGCTTGAGGAGGAGCAGCGCCTCCAGAAGGTCATCGAAGCCCTTCGACGGCACGGCGCGGCCCATGGCGAGAAGGAATCCGGCGCGGGCCTTGAAGGGCAGGGGCAGCACGATGGCCGGCCTGGCCAGCTCCTCCTGTATCAGCCCGTTCGGGATGCTCACGATGCTTCCTCGAGGGACGGCGTAGTTGACGAGGAGATGGCCCCGCATGTGGGAGGAGATGGCGCCGATGCGCCCGCCACGGATCGTTGCCGCCCGCAGGGCATCCCGCTCCCAGCGAACGCGGGACACATCCTTGGGCCGCGTCAGCGCCGTCGTGGAACGGGGAACGAGCAGCAGGTCCATGGTCGGCGACGTGTAGGGCGCCAGCCCGAGGAACGGGATGTCGAGGCCGATGAGGAGACACCGGTTCGCTCGCTCAGCGATGCGTACGGCCGCCTCGCCCGCCAAGTCGCACAGTTGTACGGAACCGTGGATCGACAACGGCGCCGCCTGGACCTCCGGGGTCGTGATGACGTCGGCCTCGGCCTGACGAAGCATCTGCTGGACCTCGTCGGCCCACCGCTGGTCGTGCGCTCCCGCTGTCTCCGGCACGTGCGGGGTGATGACGGAGAGGCGGCCCGGCGGCAGGAGGCGGGCGAGCGACGTAAGGAAGGCGCGGTTGCTGAATCCCGTGCCCGACGCTGCGCCGTAGAAGCCCTCGTGGAGGGCGACGATGATACGGGGCCGCCGGACCGCCTCCGGTACGGCCGTGGGCGGGGGCGGTGAAGTTGCATGGTGGATGCGCACCGGGTGGTGCCTCCTTCGAAGAGGGGAGTCGCAGGCGTGGGCATCAGGTGCCGGGGGTCGAGGGCCGGGCCTCGCGGGTGAGCCGACACCAGGCGCGGGTGCCGTGGGCGCCGGTCGTCAACGACCAGGCGTCGGCCAGGGCCTCGACGATGACCAGACCTCGTCCCGATTCGGCCTCCTCGCCCGGAGCCTGAGGGGAAGACGGCGCCCGTTGAGAGCAGCCGCCGTCGGTGACAGTGATCTCGACCTTCAGACCGCCAGTGGTCGGGTCTGTGCGATCGACGCACAGGATCAGAGGCGGGCTGCCCGAGGAGAACGCGTTCGTCGCGAGCTCCGACGTGATGAGGCGGGCGTCATCGAGGAGGGCCTCCTCGGCTCCGTGGAGCGCGACGGCCACAGCCTTCCGGGCGATTTCGGCCGCCTTCGGCCCGTACGGCAGATCTGTGATCAGCGTCGTCGCGCCGGCACCGTCGGTGTGCTCGGACGCCGGGCCGCAGGCCGGACGCTCGGTGTCGTGGTCCAACACACTGCCGAGACGGCTTCGCACGGTGCTCGTGCGGTATCTCAAGGCCCACCTCTTTCCGTCGGCACCGAGGGCGGCGCCTTCCGCCGGGATCCAAGAACACCGGAGGAGGGGGGTCGCGCAGGACCCGATCAACGGGTCAACTCGGTCAACTTCGTTGAGAAGCAGGTGAACCAGCGGCCCGAGGACGTCACCATGAGGGAGCGCGAGAAGTGATGGACGAACCACTGGGGCAAGAGGTGGTCGCACGTGGCACCGCAGGCAGGGGAACCCAACGCCGTACTGGCGGGGTGCCTCGATGAACTCGGGTGGAGCCCGAAGGCGCTCGCTCGCAAGCTCAACAGGGTCTTCGGAGCTGGGACGGTTGCTGAGTCGGCGCCTTACCACTGGCGGGACGCCGGCTCGCTGCCGCGCTCGCCGTTACCGATGATGGCCGCCTACGTGCTCTCCCAGGAACTGGGTAGACCTGTGTCGGTGGCCGAACTCTGGCAGGGCCGCGTGGGCGACTCCTCGACGCTCGTTCCGGCCGACACGGATCTCGCACGGCCCTGGACCGTGCAGGGCATGGAGGCGACCGTGGAGGATTGGGTGATGGGAGGGCTCGTCGACCGACGCCGGTTCCTCGCGATCTCGGGCGCGGGGCTCCTCGCGATCGTCGCCCAGTACCTCGACGGCACCGCGGGGCGCGGCCAGTACACGCATCGGATCACGCCGTCCGTGGGCGCCGATCCACTCGTGGACCAAGTCGAACAGCACCTGCCCATGCTTTCCGCACTCGATGACGAGCACGGTGGAGCACGGCATCTCCCCTATGTAGGCGCCCAGTTCCGTGCGGTCGGCCTTCTGATCCGCGAGGGCGGTCACGCTCCAGCCGTCGCGAGCCGTCTCATTCGCGCGCTCGCGGAGATCGGTCAGCTGGCCGGCTGGATGGCCTTCGACGCTGCCGATCACGGTCTGGCGCAGCGCTACTTCGCCACGGCGCTACGCGCGGCGCATCAGGTCAACGACCTGCCCCTGTGCGCCCACATCCTCGGCGACCTCTCGTTCCAGGCCGCGAGTCGGGGCCACCCGGCGGACGCCATCGCTCTCGGCGAGGCTGCTCGCCGCGCCAGCGACGCCGCACCGCCGGCCGTACGGGCATCCGTCCTGTCCCGGCTCGCGTACGCGTACGCCACCGCCGACCGTGACAACGACTTCGCCCACACCCGTGGGGCCGCACGCGAACTGATCACCAGCCGGGACGGCGGCCAGGAGGAACCCCGCTGGATGTACTTCCTCACCGACAACCACCTCGACTGCCAGGCCGGTTATGGCCTTGTCCAGATGGGCCGCGCCCAGCTGAAGGCGGATGGCGGTACGCGGGGACGACGTTTCCTCGCCCAGGGTGCGGAGATGCTCCGGTCCGGGGCGTACGACGTCCCGCGCGGCGACCCCAGCCAGCGCAGGGCCATGTTCGAAGGGGCCTGGCTGGCCCTGGGCTACAGCGCCCATGGTGATCTGGAGGCCGCCTGCGAGGTCGGCCAGATCGTCACCGACCGCCTCGACGTCGTGCGCTCGCCACGCAGCGTGGCCCTGCTCCACCAGCTCGCCGCAGACCTGCGCCGCCGACAGCGCAACGCCCACGTTCGCAGCTTCCTGCCGACCCTGGAGCACGCCCTCGCTCAACATGCCCCGTCGACACCACCCGGCCGTTAGGGTCAGGATCATGGCCGCAGGGGAGCATGTTGTCGTTGTCGGGGCTGGGGTGGCAGGGCTCACCACCGCCGTCCTTCTCGCCGAGGCCGGCGTCTCGGTACATGTCATCGCCGAGGAGGTTCCGGGCGTCACCTCGCTGGCGGCCGGGGCGATGTGGGGTCCGTACCTGGTCGAACCGAAGGACAAGGTCGACCGGTGGGGACACCGTTCGCTGGAGATCTTCCGTAGGCTGGCCGAGGATCCGGCCACGGGCGTCCGGCTCACCAGCGGCATCGAGGCATCCCGCACAGCCGAGGCACCACCGGACTGGGCCACCACCCTGCCCGGCTTCCGGCCGTGCGGCCTGGCAGAGCTGCCGGCCGGATTCTCGGCCGGCTACCGGTTCATCGTGCCGCTGATCGACATGCCCACCTACCTCAACTACCTCCTGCATCGGCTTGATGCCGCTGGTGGAACAGTCGAGCGGCGACGCCTGGCGTCACTCCCGGACGCCGGCCCGGCCACCGTGATCGTCAACTGCACGGGCCTCGGTGCCAAGGATCTACTCCCTGACCCTGACCTGCGGCCCATCCGCGGCCAGCACGTCGTCGTCACCAACCCAGGGTTGACCGAGTTCTTTTCCGAGGACACCGGCCTCTCACCGGACCTGCTGTGCTTCTACCCACACGGCGACACCGTCGTCCTGGGCGGCACGGCCATCGACGGTGAGGGTGGCCTAGCCCTCGACGACGAGGCGGCAGTCGGCATCCTCGCTCGCTGTACCGAGGTGGAACCCCGTCTTGCCGTAGCCCGAGTTCTGGATCACCGGATCGGTGCCCGGCCCACGCGGGCCACCGTCCGGGTGGAGGCTGACCGGCGGGAGGACGACTCTGTAGTCGTGCACAACTACGGGCACGGCGGCGCTGGCGTCACGCTGTCATGGGGTTGTGCCGAGGAAGTTCGTGGCCTGCTTGCGGGCAAGTGACGCAAGGTACTCCAAGACCCGTGTGTATCGCTGCCCTGGGACACTCCGAACTGGGCCACACCCTGGAGCCCCGGTGCTGATAGCGCCCAGGGGCATGGTCTCGCCGCGCACCGCGCACTTCGACCGGGTAGGGGTAGGAGGATCTCCTGACCTTTCGAGTTGGCCCCTCAACGCCAGTTGTCTTGCCCTAAAATCTTGGGCCGTTGAGTTGGTCACGGACGATCAAGTCCGGCGGCGGCTCATGTGCCGTGATTCTCCCGGAGGAGCGCAGGGATGGACGGTCAGCCCATGGCATCCAGTTACATGACGAGGCGGTCATTCGCAGTACGGGCCGTCTCGTTGGCCAGTGTTCTCGCCGGGGCTTCTGGCTGCTCAGGCGACAGAAAAGCAGATGGAAAGTATCGCTTCCTCCACCGCTGCCCTTCCTGGCCCCAGTCGAACCCGTCGTCTGGAACGCCAGTATGGCCCGTGCCATTCTCAGGCTTGATGGCCTCACTCCATTTGTCTGGTCCATGGCTGCTCGGGGCAGAGGGCAACCACACGGCGTGGCTGAGGGAAGCACGTAGCGGCCGTCTCAAATGGCGCAGCGCCCTGAGCAAGGACAACAGCTCAGCCCCGGGAGGCCAAGTGCACTACCCACAGGTGATCCCAGCCAAGGGGCAGATTCTGGTCGGAGGGGGCGAAGGGGACACGACCGGCGAGGTCGTAGCACTATGCGCTGCTGACGGAAAACGGATGTGGCGTCAACGAATCCCCGGGAACCAGGTAGTAGAAATTGCAAGATCGGGTGCGTTTGTACTGGCCGCTACACAGGGTCACGTATTTGGATTGTCAGCGACATCGGGCAAGATCCTTTGGCAAACCGAAGTTCCTCAAGCTCGCGGGTTTGTCTCACATGGCGGAACTGTCATCTGCGCCCATACGGGCGTAGAGCCGTTCGGGGCCGTGGGATTGGATCGTGAGACCGGAGAACTGATTTGGGATAGGAAGGTTGCTAGGGCAAGCAACCTGGAAGTCAAAGTGTCGGGTGACCTAGTTCATATGATCGGCGCTCGTAACGTAGAACAGCCTCAGGTCGACGGGACTATCTTGTTTGTTACGGCTCCGGGAGATGTAAGTACGATCTCCACAGCAAATAACCAGGTCCAATGGGAGCGCACAATGCCAATTCATGGCGATTGGATCGCGGGGGGAGGCTTACTCCACGTGCAGACCGAAGGCGAGATCGTCACTTTGCGGGGCGACACAGGAAAGACGGCCTGGTCCGTCCCGGTTGCAGAGCCGGAAAATAACACGCAAATGCTACTCCATGACGACTTCCTCATCGCCACACATCCCGTTAACACTGACGGCGACGCGCCCCTTTTCGCACTTGACCCCGAAACCGGCAAGGAACAGTGGCGGGTAGAAGTCGAGTTTCCGTCTGGAATGCTCCCTGGGCCTCCGGGACTTGTGCTGGCCAACACTGCGGGGCGCAACGTGTCGGCAGTTGACACCACAGGCGGAGAAATCATCTGGTCGTCGCCGCTGAAAGGTGCGGTCCGGATGCTAACCAGTGACCTGATTTACTGCCACGACGGAGAGGAGATCTCGGTGTACGACGTTTCTACCGGCGATCTATTTTTCGGCTGAAGTTTTTTCGATTTTCCGGATAAGAAGGGTGATGTCTGTGTCTCCGCAGCCGGGCGGGAATCCTCCTACACCACCGCCGCCTCCCCCGACGGGCGGGAATCCTCCTACACCGCCACCACCTCCGCCACCAGCGCCAGCGCCAGCGCCAGCGGATGGATGGCGCTCACCGGGCGTGATAATCGCATCGGTAGCTTTGGTATTCAGCATAATCGCATTGATCCCTGCGTGGAGCCAGGCCGTAAGCAGTGACAGCCAAGCACAGACCGGGGAAAGGGAAGCTGAACGCAGAGGGCTCCTGGAAGTTACTGCGGTAAGTGCCCGATTCACCAATAAGCTAAAGGGGGTTGAGACATCAGGGGACACAGAGAAGGAGGTGACTGGGCTCAGCGGCTCTGAGATTGATATTGCCGTCCGTAATCGAGGTAGCGGTTCGGCAGTCATCACAAAGGTGAGCGCGAATGTGTCAATCTCCGAAAGTCTCGAAACGTGCTCGGGCACGGGAGGGGAACTGGGCGTTGCCGCGCACTACTCCATCGAGATCCCCATTTCAACGAAGCCACCATTCACTAAATCGACTGACGAAGAGGTACGCTTCGATGTGAAGTCCGGCGAGAACGATCGATTCTCCATCACTGTTGGACCCGATGCAAAGGAGGCCGGCATGGCTCCTTGGATAGGAGTTGTGACGATTCAGCTGCACGATGCAGACGGCACTGACGTTAGTGTTGGCCCCCTCGCCCTCGTCAGCCCCGGCGGAGACAAGGATTTCTACCCCAGTGGCATGACTTGGAAGATCTCTCCCGATCGCGCAAGCTGCATGGACAGTAACGCCCGCAGAGTGCAGGAAGTGATGGAGATCCCCAGCCTCACGCCATCCAAGGAGTTTTCCGCACTACATCGAGCACTGCGCCCTTACCGATAGCGGTTGCCGCCGATCCCTTGGCCGGGAGCGGAGAGTCGTGTCCGCCAGCGATCAAGAAATGTGCGGCTGGCCATCAGAGCCAAGACACATCATTGTGTTAGCTGCTGTGACAGGACACCGCTGCTCCGATATTTGACCTCCCTAATAGCGGGAGGCGTAGTGACGTTCTGACACACGGCCGGCAGTAGAGCCATGTCAGCCGACTACCTCGCATATTTGGATGGCGGCAGCAGCCCACGCGTGACTGCCAGGGGGAAGTGCGCGTAACAGCCTTGGTGGCTGAGCCAGCTTCCTCACAGCCGTGGACGCTTGATGGGGCGGGCAGTCACCGGAGGCGTAGCGGACTGGGTCGATTCCAATCCCGGATCAGTCGCGGATACCCGCATGGTGGTACGTCGGCGGGCGGCTTCCGCTCGGGGGTTGGGAGCGGGGTTGAGGCTGGTGTGTTGGATGCGGGTGATCAGAACGCGGGCGGGTTGGCGGGCAGTGGTGAGTTCGCGTTGCCCGGCGGCTTCCTTGAGGAGCTGGTGGGGTTTGTGGCCGCCGGCTTCGGCGTCAGCGAGGACCGTGGCAAGGGCGGGCCAGGCGGGGTCTGTGAGGATGCGGTCGGCATGCTTGGGGATGGTGGCGCGGAGGTCGTGGACGAGGGTCCGGCGGGCCTGCTCGCTCGGTTGACGGGTGGTGAGACCTTCGAGAACGGGCGTGAGTGCCTGATCGGCTGCCGTCTGAAGGTGCTGGAGGGCCTGGCGGGCGGCTTCGGTCTGGTGCGCGTGGCTCTTCGCGTCGTGCCAGTGGGCGGCGAGGACCGTAGCCCAAACGAGGGCGGCGAGCAGGGTGGCCAGGACGCTTGCGTCGGGCCCGGTGGCGGTGTGGGCAATGTCGCGGGCGGCGGTGCGCAGGGTGTGGGCCGCCTGGTTCTCGGCGCGGATCTGGGAGCGCTGGGCGCGGGCGAAAGCTCGTGATGCGGCTCGGAGTTCGGCCTGGAGGTGGGTGGGGGCTTTCTGGGCGGTGGCTTCGATGAGTTCGCCGAGCGCGGTGATGCGGGCCTGGGCATGAGTGTCGTCGGCCATGTCGGTGTGGAGGGTGTCGAGGGCGTCGGTGGCCTGGTGCCAGGGGGTGGCCGGTTGGTCGCGGCGGGCGGTGGGGTGCTCCTCCGGCGCGGTGGTTTCGAGGCGGGCCCTGAGTTTGGGGAGCGTGAGGTCGGGGGCGATCTTTCCACCGGGGTGGAAGATCTGTTCACCGTCGTTGTTGAGGTCGCCAGGTCGGCCTACGGCGTAGCCGATAAGGTCTCCGGACGGTCCACGGCGGGGTTTGACCGCGATGCCGTCTGCTTCAAGGTACGCGAGGAGTTCCTCGGCGCTTCCGGCGTGGGGAATGGCAGCGCGGATGCGCTCCTGGAGCCAGTCGCGGCTGGTCTGCTCCCAGCCGAGCCGTTCGGCCTTGTGCTTCTCGGCTTGCGTGGGCCGGCGTCCGGCGGTTCGGTCGCCCATCTTCAGCTGGCGCAGACCGTAGTCCTTCTCGATCTGGCGGCAAGCGTCGCCGACGCGGACGCCGCTGTCGTGGAGCCTGGGGCGGCGGCCGTCTTCGCGGACGGTGGTGGCGAGAATGTGGATGTGGTCGTCGGCGTGGCGTACGGCGATCCAACGGCAGCCGAGGTCGTCTCCGGCGGGGGCGATGCCGGCGGCTTCGACGATCCGCTGGGCTATCTCGGCCCACTCGGTGTCCGAGAGGCAACTGTCTTCGGGGGCTGCGCGGACGGGGCAGTGCCAGACGTGGTCGGTGACCTTCTTGCCGAACTCGCTGTTCCGGAGCTGGACAGGCTCGTCAAGGTGGCGAGCGAGCTGGGTGAGGGTGGCGTCCTCGTCGCGGCCAGGGTCGGGCATGCCGAGCATGGCAAAGCTAGCGACGATGTGCGGGTCGGTGTGCTCGTCGTGGCGACCGGGGCCGTAGAGGTAGGCGAGTAGGCCACGGGTGTTGGACCCGGCCGGTTTGATGGCGGCGATCACGCGGCCTCGTCCTTCCTGGTGCCGTCGGGTTCACGCAGGGCCTCGGCGATCAGCTCCAGCAGGCGGTCCAGCTCGCCGAGACGGTGACGGATGTCGGGCGGAGTCAGGTCGCTGTTGAGGGCACGGGCGATCTGGTTGACGTTGACGCCGATGCGGTTGAGCTCGCGCAGCACCTGGGCACGGAACATATGGGTGCGGCGGCGGTCCTCGGACAGCGGCAGATTCGCCGTGAACCGGCCGCTGATGAAGGCGAGGACGATGTCGGCGGCGAAGCCGGACTCCCCTTTGTAGCCGTGCTCGGCGGCGGCCTCCTGGAGCCTGACGTGCTCGTCGCTGGTGAACCGCATCGGACCGACACGGAGGGCCCGCTTCGTGCCGCTGAAACGACGGATCGCCGGCTGAACGCTCTGCACGTCTCCCTCAACGGCCGCCGGGGTGGCTGCGGACTCGGGGCGGAGAATCTGCTGCTGGACAGCGTGCAGAGTGTCCGGATCGGGGCTGCCCTCGGCCCCGACCTCCTGGTCCGGCGCCCCCTGGCGCCGGGCCGTCTCCGCCACCCCCGGGGCGGAGACCCCCGAAGACCGGCCTTGAGTCGGACTCGGGGTACTACTGGCTCCGCCAGGGGCCGTCCGTCCGAACGCCCGCCGCAGACGTCCCAGCAGCGTTGGGGAGTGCCACGACACAGGTGTCTCAGCGTCGGTGTCTTCAGGCGGGTGCTCGCCGTGCGTCAAGGAAGCTGCTCCAGGTACGGCCGGCAGGCGGAGCGGAGATGCCTGCCCGGCAGGGTCGTCGTGCTGTCCACAGGGTGTGGAGATCGGCTGGGCGGATGGCCGTCTGCTCGGGCGACCGGAAGGGTTCCGGTCACCCGAGCAGGCGGCGGTCAGCGCTTGGAGACCTCGATCCCGGCGGCTTCTAGTTCCGGCCGAAGCAGTTCCATCACCTCGGTCTGCCGCTCACTGCCGATCGTCAGGTTCCGGTCCTTCACTGCCGCTCGGAGCAGGCCACGCGTGAGTTTGCCGTGCTGGCGACCGGCGACCCGGCCGATATCCGCCAGCTCCGCGATGGTCGCCTTCGCCGGACGGCCACCGCTCGGTTTGCCCTCCGAAACCTGTGCCGCAGGTTCCGTCCGATCACCGCCGGCGGCTCGTGAACCGGCAGGAGCGGCGTCTGGCAGGTGGCTGTGACTGAAGTCGCCGACCGCTTGCTCCGGCGTCTGTACGGAACCGGTGTTCGGAGAGTCGTCGGACGGTGCGACGAGCTGGTGGATCTGTCGCATGAGGACGCCGAAGGCGACCATCGCGGCGGCCGGAGGGACGGCGGCGACCACGTAGTCGAGGAACGGGACAGGGTGTGCGTTGCCCGTGCCGCTGACCCCGGCGACGTTCAGCGCTATGGAGCCGACCGATCCGACGGCGGTCACGGCGATCGCCCACGGGTCCGTGACACGGCGCAGTGCCGCGCGCAGCATGAGCAGTTCGCCCGCGACAATGAACGCGTCCAGGGTGGCGGGCCAGGCCCAGCGGCGAATGGGCGACGCTCCGAGCCCGTGCTGGCCGGCGACGTCAGCCAGGTGCGCGTAGGAGAGCCAGAACGCTCCGGCGGTCAGGGCGACGATGACGATGCCGGCCGCGCCGAGCGCGAACTGCTCGGCGTCAGCCTTCCTTTTCGGTCGCCCTTCGCTGGGGACGTCATCGTGCGGCTGTGGGGCTTGCGTGAGGGGCGGAGTGGTCAAGCGGAAGGCTCCTGGGGGTAGCGGTGTGGGGCGTCTTTGCCGTCTCGGCCGTTGCACGTGCAGGTCAGGGCGGGACGGCAGCTCTCCTGATGTGCCGTCCCGGCGGGTGCTGGCGTCTTGTCCCGAGTCGGGACAGGTGTGCGGCGTTCTTGTCCCGACTCGGGACAAGAACGCGGTGCCTTCGGGACGGGCCTTGCTTGGGTCGGTGTGTCCCCTGAAGGGACGGCTGCGCAGCACCGTCCGTCCCAGTAGGCAGGGCTGTGAGCTGCGGCGATACGGCATGGACGCCTGGGACGTGGCAAGACGGATTTCGGCGGCGTCTCCGGCGGGCATCACGCCTGGAAACGCCTGCGTTGCCGTCTTGCCCCTGGCTGACGTCTTGCCGGTGTGCTGTCTGACCTGCGAGATCACGGCAGGGACGGCAAGTACGGCAACCAGGAGCCGCGGATCAGCTCTCGCCGCGGCGGGCGTCGACTGGGTGGACGGCCGGACAGTACCGCCGCCACGCGTCGAGGAACTTGTGGCGCATGTAGCCCTTGCGCTGAGACCGGTCGGCCATGCGTACATTGCCGGGCCGGATGTCGTAATCGCGCAGCATCGCGCCGAGCTCGCGGGCGGTCAGGCCGTAGCGCCCTCGCTCTCCCCACGGGGCTTCGGCGTCCGCGTTCAGGTAGTGCAGAAGATCCTCGGTGGAGAGGCTGTCTGCCTCCCTCTGGGCGAAGAAGACCCGACGGATGTCGGCGAGGATGCGCGCCCCGCTGGGGTGGTCCTCTTCTGCCGCCACCTCGGCAGCGACCATCCGCGCGCAGGCGATCCGCGCCAGCCGGGGCCAGCGACCACCCGCCAGGTCAGCGACGATCACCAAGGGCTCCCACGTGTCGGCGGCGCGGTCTTCGACCGGCATGTCCGGCTCCAGGTTCGCGGCGTCTTCCAGCAGCGGCCTGGCCAGTGCGTGGATGCGGTCGCGCAGCTCGTGCAGGGCCGGAATGTCCCGGCGGGAGCGGAAGGGCTTGACCTTCTCACCCTCGGCCCGGCGCCGCATTCGGATGACCACCGACCGGTCCATGACCGTGTCCGGCAGGTCCCCGATTCCCGCGATGGCCGCCATCGCGAAGGTGGCGAACTTGTGTGGGGTGTGGTCGTTGCCGACGACCCGGGTGACGTACCGCCCGCGCTGATGGCCGGCGTTGAGCAGGCCGCGCGTCTCCTCGTTCTTCTCCGCGACCTTGGGGCCGAAGATGGTGTCGGCCTCGTCCACCAGCAACGTCGGCGGCTCGTCCTCGTGGATCGAGCGGAAGATGGCCGCCGGTGTGGTGTTAATGGTGAGCATGGGCTCGTGGACCGTCTCGGTCAGCACATCCAGCAACCGCGACTTGCCGCAGCGCTTCGCCGGCCCCACCACTGCCAGCCGCGGGGCGTGCTGCCACGCGGGCTGGAGATGTGTCGCTGCCACCCACAGAGTGATCGCGTCGAGTGCCTCAGAGGAGGGCGGGATCACGAACCGGGCTATCTGCGAGCGCAGCTCGTCCAGAGCCTTCGAGCCGACCGTCGGCTCCGCGTCGGGCATGGCCTCCAGGCCGATCGCCGGGTCCGCCTCGTTGGCGCTGTCATCGGCCGTACCGTCGCTCGGGTCCACCCTGCCGTCGGCCTGCGCGGGACTCAGGTGGGCTCCGGGCCGGCCGGGGATGGCTGTGGCGGGCCAAGCCGCTCGTACGGGGGCGGAATAGGACTCGGGGTTCTCGGGTTGCACTGGGCGGCTCCTCGTCTGGCGGTTTCGGGTTTGCACACCCCTGCCGCCGGGTCGGTTCTCACGGGATTGCTGGGGAGTCTCGGGGCCTCCGGCGTTGCACCGCCGGAGGCTCCCCCTCTTCTCGAAGGTCTCTCGGCACCGCGAGCGACCACGGACAGTACGTCCACGCCGTGCCACAGTCCAGCGTTTCTGTGTCAGCTCAGCGCAGAACCATCTGCTACGCGTCAGGCGCTTCACGCTGCCAGCCCCAGCAGAGCCAACAAGTCCGCGGTCACCACCCGGTAGGCGTTTCCGAGACGGAGCACCTTGCACGGGTACTGGCCGCGCTTGGCCAGCTCGTACCCCTTGCTCCGGCCCAGTCCCAGCGCCCGGTTTCCCGTCTCCAGGTCAACGGCTGCGGGGAGCTCAAGGAGCTCCTCGCGGCTCATCCCCTTCGCTCGGCCGGCCTCTTCGTTCTCGCGCATGCGTGCTCCATCCATGACTGAGCCCACGGCGAACGCGCCCATCGCGTCCGTCTCCAGGTCTTGGAATCAACGCTAAGCGAGCTACTGTGTCTAAATGACACAGCACCGTAGCGATCCTGGATCCAAGAAGGTCGACGACGAGGATGACGTCCCGGAGTGGGTGGATCAGGTAATGGCCACCGTGGCCGCCGAAGTCCGCAGACGACGGAAGGAACTGGGTTGGAGTGCACAGGACTTGGCCGACAAGTGCGAGGAGATCGGCCACCCGATCCCACGCAACGTCATCGCCAACATGGAGTCCGGACGCCGCTCCAACCTGCCCTTGGTCGACGTCATCGTCTTGGGCGAAGCGCTGAACACCTCGCCCATCTGCCTCATCTATCCCGTCGGCTACGTCGATGGTGTGCAGCGACTCCCGCTCCAGCACACCACCACTTCGCTGAACGCGCTGCGCTGGTTCACCGGCGAGGAGACCGATCTCGGCACGGATGACGACATGCTCCGCTACTTCCGTGCCCATCACGCTGCCGAGGAGCAGCTACGGAAGGCGCGCCACGAGGAGGACTACGCGCGCTACCACGCCGAGACCGCCCCGAACGCCGACCGTAAAGCCGAGGCCCTCCGCTCTCAGGCCCGTGCCGCCGAGACGGCCGACGACGCCGCCAGCCGCCTGCGCAGAATCCGCGCGTTCATCCGGGAAGAGGGCATCACGCCCCCATCCCTATGGCCCGACGTGGCCACCGCGATCGACTCATCCGGGAGCGATCCCGAGACCACCGAGGAGAATGATCTTTGAAGGGCTCCACCTACCGCCGCTGCTCCTGCCGCGACCCGAAGACCGGCAAGGAACTCGGCACCTCCTGCCCCAAGCGCAACAGCAGGAACCACTGCACCTACTCCGTACGCCAGGAGCTCTCGCCCCGCGAGGACGGCAGTCGACGCTCCTTCGCCCGTGGCGGGTACGGCAGCCTGAAGGCCGCCCAGGCCGACCTCGACCACGTGCGCGCCCTCCTCGGGCTGGCCGAGTCGGACGACCCCGAGCGCACCGAGCTCATCGCCGAGATGCTGGCCGAGGTCAGCCGCGAACGGTCGCCTCTGCCCGAGGTCGAGGAGACGAGGCGGCGTCTCAACTCCGGACAGGACCTCATCGGCAGCCTGACCGTGGCCGAGTGGCTCGACCGGTGGCTGGCCGACAAGCGCATACGCAAGTCCGGCCTCAACCGCTACGAGACCGACATCCGCGTGCACCTGAAGCCTCGCATCGGGAACCGCCGCCTGGACCGGCTCCGCGTGAGCCACCTCAGCGAGATGTTCACCGACATCCGCGATGCGAACGCCCAGATCCTGGAGGACAACGCCCAACGGCGCGCCGCACTCGACGAGCTGGCGACCATACCGTGGAAGGGCGGGGAGAATCGCGCCCTTCGGAAGGCGATGAAGACCGCGATCGATGAAATGCCGCCCTTCCGCCGCATCACCGGCCCCGCCACGCGCCAGCACGTCAAGGCCACCCTCCGCGCGGCCCTGAACGACGCGATCGGGCAGCAGATCATCACCTTCAACCCCGCCGCCCACGTCGAGATCGATCCGGT
This sequence comes from Streptomyces sp. NPDC031365, assembly GCF_055569765.1. Lineage (NCBI taxonomy): Bacteria > Bacillati > Actinomycetota > Actinomycetes > Kitasatosporales > Streptomycetaceae > Streptomyces > Streptomyces sp. NPDC031365. The sequence goes on from NZ_JBVIIM010000010.1 coordinate 133,599, forward strand.
ACGCAAGCCGAAGGCGCTCGTGTGGACGGACGAGCGAGTCGCCAAGTGGGAGCAGACGGGCGAGAAGCCGTCGCCGGTGATGGTCTGGACACCGCAGCAGACCGGAGCGTTCCTCGACTTTGTCGCCGAAGACCGGCTGTACGCGATGTGGCACCTGATCGCCTTCCGTGGCCTTCGCCGTGGCGAGGCGTGCGGGCAGCCGTGGTCGGAGACGAACCTCGACACGCACGCCCTGACCGTCTCGTCCCAACTCGTGCAGGACGGCTGGGAGGTCGAGGCGTCCGACCCCAAGACGGACAGCGGGTATCGCGTGGTCGCGCTCGACGACGACACCGTCGACGTCCTGAAGCGGCACCGTGAGCGGCAGGACGCGGACCGCAAGGAGTGGGGCACCGCCTGGGTCGAGACGGGGCACGTCTTCACCCAGGAGGACGGCTCCTGGCTCCACCCGGGCAAGGTGACCGATCTCTTCAAGCGTCTCGTCGCCGCATCCGGACTCCCGCCGATCCGTCTGCACGACCTCCGTCACGGCGCTGCCACCCTCATGCTCGCCGCCGACATCGACATCAAGATCGTGTCGGACACCCTCGGTCACAGTGATACCCGGATCACCCGGGACATCTACCAGAGCGTCCTGCCCCAGGTCGGCAGGAGCGCCGCCGAGGCGACCGCGAAGCTGGTCCCCCTTCAGCGGAAGGCCGAGGCCGAGAAGGCGGCACGCAAAGCCGCGAAGAAGGAGAAGAAGGCTGCGGCCAAGAACGCCGGCAAGGCGAAGGGCGGCAAGCCGAAGACCCAGGGGAACGCCCCGGCCAAGGGCGCCAAGAAGGCCAAGCGCGGCAAGTCCCAGAAGTAGGTCCCCGGCGGCTCCGCTCACGCATCGCTCACGCAGGCAAAGTCACGGCAACCCGGCCGTGGGACCCGTCATGCCCTGAGCAACAGAAAACCCCAGGTCACGTAGCCCGTGACCTGGGGATCAATGGAGCCGCCTTCGGGATTCGAACCCGAGACCTACGCATTACGAGTGCGTTGCTCTGGCCATCTGAGCTAAGGCGGCGTGCTGTGTGCACCATGGTGCGATCAGCGACGTCGGTAAGTCTACACAGTTTCCGAGGGTGCTTCGTACGGGCCCCGGAGGCGGGCCGGAAGGCTGCCTCCGGGGGTGGTCCACCGGCTATGAGCAGCGTTTTCCGTCCTTGGGCGGGGTGCCCTCGAGCAGGTAGGTGTTGATCGCGGCGTCGATGCAGGCGCTGCCGCGGCCGTAGGCGGTGTGGCCGTCACCCTCGTAGGTGAGGAGGCGGGCCGAGGAGAGCTGACCGGCCAGGGCCTCGGCCCAGCGGTAGGGGGTCGCCGGGTCCCGGGTGGTGCCGACCACGACGATCGGGGCGGCCCCCTTCGCCTCGATGCGCTGAGCCTCGCCGGTGGCCTGCACCGGCCAGTACGCGCAGTTCAGCGAGGCCCATGCGAGGCCCTCGCCGAAGACCGGCGACGCCTTCTCGAAGTCGGGGAGCGCCCGCCGCACTTCGTCCGGGGAGTCGAAGGCGGGCGGGAGGTCCAGGCAGTTCACGGCCGCGTTGGCGAACATCAGATTGCTGTACTCACCGTCGGCGTCGCGTTCGTAGTAGCTGTCGGCGAGAACGAGGAGTCCGGCGCCGTCGTTCTCGCGCATGGCCGCCGTCAGCGCCTCGCGCAGTTGCTGCCAGGCGCCCTCGTCGTACATGGCGGCGATCACGCCGATCGTCGCGAGCGACTCGGTGAGCCTGCGGCCGTCGGCGTCCCCGGTGGGGACGGGACGGGTGTCGAGCTCGTCGAAGAAGGCCTTCAGGTTCTTGCCCGCCTGCCCGGGGCTGGTGCCCGCGTCGCCGAGAGGACAGTCGCTCTGCCGGACGCAGTCCTCGGCGAAGGCGGTGAACGCCGTGTCGAAGCCCTCCGTCTGTTCGAGGTTGAGCCGCCGCGCGGGCAGCGAGGGGTCCATCGCGCCGTCCAGGACGAGACGGCCCACACGGTCCGGGAACAGTCCGGCGTACGTCGCCCCGAGGAACGTGCCGTACGAGGCGCCGACGTAGTTCAGCTTCTCGTCGCCCAGCGCGGCCCGCACGATGTCCATGTCCCGTGCCGCCTCGGCGGTGGACACGTGGCGCAGCAGTTTCGGCGCGTCCGCCCCGCAGCCCTCGGCGAACTTCTCGTACGACGCGACCAGGGTGTCGGTCTCCTTCGCGTCGTCCGGTGTGATGTCCGTCCGCGTGTACGCGTCCATCTCCGGTCCGTCCAGGCACTCGACGGGCTCACTGCGGGCGACGCCGCGCGGGTCCACGGCCACCATGTCGTAGCGGGCGCGCACATCGGCCGGGTAGCCGATTCCGGCGTAGGACTGGAGGTAGCCGATGGCCGAGCCGCCCGGGCCGCCGGGGTTGACCAGCAGTGAGCCCAGCCGCTTCCCCGGGCCCGTGGCCTTCTTGCGGGCGACGGCGAGGCGGACGTCACCGGTGGTCGGTTCGGCGTAGTCGAGCGGGGCCTTCAGTGTGGCGCACTGGAAGTCGGGGACGCCGCAGTCGCGCCAGGCCGGTTTCTGTTCGTAGTACCGCGTGAGCGCCGCGGGCGTGGAGCGGGGCAGGGGGGTGAGGGCTGCCGCCGCCTCCCCCTCGGCCGCCGAGCTCGCCGTACTCGTCGTACTCCCGGAGGAACAGCCCGAGATCAGCAGCGCGGCGGCGGCGAACAGGGCGGCTCCGGCACGGGGCCTGCGATGGGTGCGCCTTGTGTACATGCTGCGAGCGTAACCGTGTGCAACGGATTGAGTGCTCTGCGCGCACGCCGTGCCTCGTACGAGTTGCCGTGCCGACGCGACGGAGCGGTGGGACGGGCTCCCGTCAGCCCGATCTGAGGGCCATCGTCATCGCCTCCACCGCGAGCAGCGGGGCCACATTGCGGTCCAGTGCCTCGCCGCATGCCGCGACCGCCTCGATACGGCGGAGGGTGGACTCCGGGGAACTGCCGCGGGCCAGGCGCTCCAGCGCGTCCCCGGCGTCCGCGTTGGCGATGGCGGTGCGGGAGCCGAACTGGAGGGCGAGGACGTCGCGGTAGAAGCTGGTCAGGTCGGTCAGCGCGACGTCGAGGCTGTCGCGCTGGGTGCGCGTTCTGCGGCGCTTCTGCATGTCCTCGAGGTCCTTGACCACGCCCGCCGTGCCACGCGGCAGGCGTCCGCCCTGCGCCGCGCCGAGCGCCGCCTTCAGCTCCTCGGTCTCCTTGCCGTCCGTCTCCTCGGCGAGCTGCCTGGCGTCCTCGGCGGCGGCGTCGACGAGTTCCTGGGCGGCCCTCAGCGCACCGCCGATGTCCTCGACGCGCAGGGGCAGTTTCAGCACGGCGGCCCGGCGGGCGCGGGCGGCGGGGTCGGTGGCCAGGCGGCGGGCCCGGTCGACGTGGCCCTGGGTGGCGCGGGCGACGGCGGCGGCGACGTCCGGCTCGATGCCCTCACGCCGTACGAGCATGTCGGCGACGGCGGCCACCGACGGCGTACTCAGGTTGAGGTGGCGGCAGCGGGAGCGGATCGTCGGCAGGACGTCCTCGACGGAGGGCGCGCACAGCAGCCAGACCGTGCGGGGGGCGGGTTCCTCGACGGCCTTGAGGACGGCGTTGGCGGACTTCTCGTTCAGGCGCTCGGCGTCCTCGACGAGGATCACCTGCCAGCGGCCGTTCGCCGGGGCGGTGAAGGACTTGCGGACGGTGTCGCGCATGGCTTCGACGAGGATCTGGGCGCCAACGGCGGCGATCGAGCTGACGTCGGCGTGGGTGCCGACCAGCGCGGTGTGGCAGCCGTCGCAGAAGCCACAGCCGGGGACCCCGCCGAGAGCGCGGTCGGGACTGACGCACTGCAGCGCGGCGGCGAAGGCACGCGCCGCCTGGTTGCGTCCCGCGCCGGGCGGGCCGGTGAACAGCCAGGCGTGCGTCATCTTCGACGCCTCGGGCGGAGGCGCGTCGGCCGAGGCGGCGGTGACGAGCGCGTCGGCGTCGCGGGCGGCGGCAGCGAGCTGCTCGCTCACCCGCGCCTGCCCGACGAGGTCGTCCCACACGGTCATGGGTCAGCCTGCCCTTCCTTCGCGTCCGTCACGGCCTGCCTGCGGGTTGCCCGCACGATCCATTGTGCGGGCGGGCACTGACAACGGCCGTACCCGCCCGGGATCGGTGGCCGCTCAGCGCCGGCGTCCCCGGCCGCCCCGGCCGTCGTCGTCGCCGTGCTCCTCGTCGTGCGGGCCCAGCAGTTCGTCGGCCAGGCTCGGCAGGTCGTCCAGCGGGGTCTCCTCGGCCCAGTCGGAGCGCTTGCGGCGTCGGCGCGGGGCGCGCTCGGGGTCGACCTGCGGCAGCTCGCGCGTACGGTCCGCCGGGCCGTCGGAGCCATCGGATCCGCTCTCCGGGCGTTCGTCCCGGGAGGAGCCGGGCCGGACCCGGTCCGCGGGCCCCTGCTCGTCGCCGCGCACCGGAGGCAGCACCGCGGTCTCGTCCGCGGCGCCCGGGGGTACGGCAGGCAGCACCGCCGTCTCGTCCGTGGCGCCCGGCGGAACCTGTGGCTTCGGAAGCTCGGTCGTCACCTCGGCGTCGGACACCCCGGAACGGCCGGACCGCTGCCCGGCGTCCTCGTCCGGCACCCGCGGCAGCACGGCCGTCTCGTCCACCGGGCCACCCGACGCGTTCGTCGGCGTCACCATCGGCGTCGGTACGGTCACCGCTTCACCGGCCCGCGGCCCGGACGTCTCAGGGCCGGAGGACCGCGAGGCACCGGGGCCCCGCGTCGCCTTCGGGCCCGCCTCCGCCGCGGCCGCCGCCTGCTCGGCCAACCGCCGGGCCTCCTCCGCGCGCAGCAGCGCCTCCTCGGCCTTGCGCTGCTTCTCCAGGCGCAGTGCCTCGGCCTCGGCACGCAGCCGCTCCTCTTCCTCGGCCTGCCTGCGGCGGCGCTCCTCCTCGGCCTTGCGGCGGGCCTCCTCCTCGGCGCGCGCCTTCTCCTCGGCGAGCAGCCGCTGCCGCTCCTCCTCGGCACGCCGGCGTGCTTCCTCGGCGCGCCGCTGCGCCTCCTCCGCCTGCCGTTCGGCCTCGCGCCGCTGCGCCTCCTCCAGCTCGCGCTGCTTGCGCTCCTCCTCCTCGGCGCGCAGCCGCGCCAGCTGCTCCTGGCGCTCACGCTCCAGGCGCTCCTCCTCGGCCTTGCGGGCCGCTTCCTCCTCCGCCTTGCGGCGGGCCTCCTCCTCGGCCTTGCGACGGGCTTCCTCGCGGGCCCGGATCTCGGCCTCGGACAGCGGCAGCACCTGGTCGAGCCGGTGCCGGATCACCGTGGTGACCGACTCCGGTTCCTGACCGGCGTCGACCACCAGGTAGCGGCCGGGGTCGGCGGCGGCGAGCGTGAGGAAACCGGACCGCACGCGCGCGTGGAACTCGGCGGGCTCCGACTCCAGCCGGTCCGGCGCCTCGGTGAAGCGTTCCCGCGCGGCCTCCGGCGCCACGTCCAGAAGCACCGTCAGGTGCGGGACCAGGCCGGCGGTCGCCCAGCGGTTGATGCGGGCGATCTCCGTCGGCGACAGATCGCGTCCGGCGCCCTGGTAGGCGACGGAGGAGTCGATGTACCGGTCGGAGATGACGACCGCGCCGCGCTCCAGGGCGGGCCGTACGACGGTGTCGATGTGCTCCGCGCGGTCGGCGGCGTACAGCAGTGCCTCCGCGCGGTGCGAGAGACCGGCGCTGGAGACGTCCAGCAGGATCGACCGCAGTCGCTTGCCGACGGGGGTCGCGCCGGGTTCACGGGTGAGGACCACCTCGTGGCCCTTGGCCCGGACCCAGTCGGCGAGGGCCTCGGCCTGGGTGGACTTGCCGGCCCCGTCGCCGCCCTCCAGCGCGATGAAGAAGCCGGCGGTGGCGGGCGTCTGCTCGGGGTCGTCGCCGCCGAGCAGCGCGTCGCGCAGGTCCTGACGGAGCGGCACCCCGGAACGGTCGTCGGCCTTGGCGAGTACCAGCGCGGCCAGCGGCAGCAGCAGCGCGCCGACCAGCATCAGCGTGAACGCGGCACCGCCGTGCGCGAAGACGAACCGGCCGTTCTCCAGCCGGTGCGGTCCGACGGCCGCGGCGACGAGCGGGGCGGTCACCGCGCCGAGCGCCACCAGGACCCGTACCACCGCGTGCAGATGCTCGGTCGTGCGGACCCTGCGCCGGTCCTCGGCCTCCTGATCGAGCAGGGTGTGCCCGGTGTTGGCGGCGATGCCCGCACCGGTGCCGGCCAGCCCCATGATCAGCAGCACGCTGGTCACGTCCGGCACGAGCCCGGCGGCCAGCAGTGCGACACCGGTGGAGGCGAGGGCGAGCGCGAGCAGCCGGCGCCGCGACAGGGCCGGGAGCAGGGCGGGTGCCGTACGGATCCCGATGACGACACCGCCGGTCAGCGCGCCCACCAGCAGGCCGAAGAGCACGGGGCCGCCGCCGAGGTCCTTGGCGTGCAGCACCGACACGGCGACGGCGGCCGACACCGCGGCGGCGACGGACGCGGACGCGAGTACCAGCAGCGGCATCGCACCGGTGCGGCCCTTGTCGGAGCCGCCGGCGCTCTTCGGACGCCGCAGACCCTCCAGCGGCGACCGCGCGCGCGGGGTGCGCGTGCCGGGCAGTTCCAGGAAGGTGACGACGGACAGCGAGGCGGCGAACAGACCGGCCGCGACATACGAGGCGAGGGCGGCCTGGTGTTCGCCGAACCACTCGATGCCCGTGCCCAGCAGGTTGTTGAGGAGGGCCGCGAGGACGAGCGCGACGCCCGCGAGCGGTATCGCCACGAAACTCGTACGCAGCGACAGGCGCCGCAGTGCCTCCATGTGGTCGGGCAGCGGCCGGACGGTCGCGCCCTCCGGTGGCGGGGCGGGCAGCAGGGCGGGCGCGGCGCTCTCGCGGCACACCGTCCAGAAGCGCTCGGCGACTCCGGTCACGAAGACGGTGACGAGCAGAACCGCCGGCGCGTTCTCGGATGTCCAGTCGATCCACAGGGGCGCCACGATGAGCAGAGCGGCCCGCAGGCCGTCGGCGCCGACCATGGTCCAGCGGCGGTCCAGCGGCCCGTCCTGCGAGGTGAGCGAGGTGAGCGGGCCGAGAAGTACGGCGCCGAACAGCAGCGTCGCGAGGATGCGCACCCCGAAAACGGTCGCCACTGCGAATGCCGCACCCCGGTAGCCACCACCGAACGACTGTTCGGCGACGGCCGCCTGAAGAGTCAGGAGGATCAGCACCAGAAGGGCGAGGACATCACCGACCCCACCCACCAGTTGCGCGCTCCACAGCCGTTTCAGCTGAGGTCGGCGCAGCAGGGCGCGGACGGCACGCTCGCGTGAGTCCGCGACCAGGGCGTCGTCGGGGGCCGGTTGAGGGGCCGTTGGCTGCTCGGCTCGCGTCATGCGTTCAGCCTATCGGCCCACGCCGACAGCCCGGCACGACGCGCCTGACATGCACACACCCCGACACCAAAGTGTTGCCGAGGCGTTCGCATTCCGAACGCCGGGCGAAGATCGCCCGGCGGTGCCGGAGAAGAGGTCAGTCCTCCGCGCCGTTCGACGCGGTCGCCTTCCTTGCGGCTGTCTTCTTCGCCGTCGTCTTCTTCGCGGTCGTGGTCTTCGCCGCGGTCTTCTTGGCGGCCGTCGCCTTCTTGGCCGGTGCCTTCTTGGCCGCGGTCTTCTTGACGGCCTTCTTCGCGGTCTTCTTGGCAGGCCCCTTCGCCCGCTTCTCGGCGAGCAGCTCGAAACCGCGCTCCGGGGTGATCTCCTCGACGCTGTCGCCGGAGCGCAGCGTCGCGTTGGTCTCCCCGTCGGTGACGTACGGTCCGAAGCGGCCGTCCTTCACCACGACCGGCTTCTCGCTGACCGGGTCGGTGCCCAGCTCCTTCAGCGGCGGCTTGGCCGCCGCCCGGCCACGCTGCTTGGGCTGCGCGTAGATCGCCAGCGCCTCCTCCAGCGTGATCGTGAACAGCTGCTCCTCGGCCTGCAGCGACCGCGAGTCGGTGCCCTTCTTCAGATACGGCCCGTAACGGCCGTTCTGGGCGGTGATCTCCTGGCCCTCGGCGTCCTCGCCGACCACCCGCGGCAGCGACATCAGCTTCAGCGCCTCGTCGAGGGTCACCGTGTCCAGGGACATCGTCTTGAAGAGGGAGGCGGTGCGCGGCTTGACCGCGTTCTTGCCGGTCCTCGGCGTGCCCTCGGGCAGGATCTCCGTGACGTACGGACCGTAGCGGCCGTCCTTGGCGACGATCGCGTGCCCGGTCGCCGGGTCGGTGCCCAGCTCGAAGTCGCCGCTCGGCTTGGCGAGCAGTTCCTCGGCGAGCTCGACGGTCAGCTCGTCGGGTGCCATGTCGTCCGGGATGTCCGCGCGCTGGTGCTCCTCGGTGTCCTTCTCTCCGCGCTCGACGTACGGGCCGTAGCGCCCGACCCGCAGCACGATGCCGTCACCCACGGGGAACGACGACACCTCGCGCGCGTCGATCGCGCCCAGGTCGGTCACCAGTTCCTTGAGACCGCCGAGGTGGTCCCCGTCGCCGTTGCCCGCCTCGGCGGCGCCGCCGTTGTCCCCCGCGGCGAAGCCGCTGTCGGGCACGGTTTCGCCGAAGTAGAACCGCTTCAGCCACGGCACGGCACGCGCCTCACCCCGCGCGATGCGGTCGAGGTCGTCCTCCATCCGGGCCGTGAAGTCGTAGTCGACGAGCCGGCCGAAGTGCTTCTCCAGCAGGTTGACCACGGCGAAGGAGAGGAAGGACGGCACCAGGGCCGTGCCCTTCTTGAAGACATAGCCGCGGTCGAGGATCGTGCCGATGATCGACGCGTACGTCGACGGGCGGCCGATCTCGCGCTCTTCCAGCTCCTTGACCAGCGACGCCTCGGTGTAACGGGCCGGGGGCTTGGTGGCATGCCCGTCGACCGTGATCTCCTCGGCGGTCAGGGCGTCGCCCTCACCGACCTGCGGCAGTCGGCGCTCACGGTCGTCGAGTTCGGCGTTCGGGTCGTCCGCGCCCTCGACGTACGCCTTCAGGAACCCGTGGAACGTGATCGTCTTGCCGGACGCGCTGAACTCGACGTCCCGGCCGTCGGCCGCCGTGCCGCCGATCTTCACAGTGACGGAGTTGCCGGTGGCGTCCTTCATCTGCGAGGCGACGGTCCGCTTCCAGATCAGCTCGTACAGCTTGAACTGATCGCCGGTCAGCCCGGCCTCGGCGGGCGTACGGAAGCGGTCCCCCGAAGGACGGATCGCCTCGTGCGCCTCCTGCGCGTTCTTGACCTTGCCCGCGTAGGTGCGCGGCTGCGGGGGCAGGTAGTCGGCGCCGTACAGCTGCGTGACCTGGGCACGGGCGGCGGCGATCGCCGTCTCGCTCAGGGTCGTCGAGTCCGTACGCATGTAGGTGATGTAGCCGTTCTCGTACAGCTTCTGCGCGATCTGCATGGTGGCCTTCGCACCGAAGCCGAGCTTGCGGCTCGCCTCCTGCTGCAGCGTCGTCGTACGGAACGGGGCGTACGGCGAGCGGCGGTACGGCTTGGACTCGACGGAACGCACGGCGAACCGCGTGTTCTCCACAGCGGCGGCGAGCGCGCGGGCGTTCGCCTCGTCGAGGTGGAGGGTGTTCGCGCTCTTCAGTTGTCCCAGGGAGTCGAAGTCACGGCCCTGCGCGACCCGCCGCCCGTCGACGGTCTGCAGCCGGGCGACCAGCGACGAAGGGTCCGACTGGTCACCCGCGCGGCCGGTCGCGAAGGTGCCCGTCAGGTCCCAGTACTCGGCGGAACGGAAAGCCATGCGATCGCGTTCCCGCTCCACCACGAGCCGGGTGGCGACGGACTGGACACGGCCGGCGGACAGCCGGGGCATGACCTTCTTCCACAGGACCGGCGAGACCTCGTAACCGTAGAGACGGTCGAGGATGCGGCGGGTCTCCTGGGCGTCGACCAGCTTCTGGTTGAGCTCGCGCGGGTTGGCCACGGCCGCGCGGATCGCGTCCTTGGTGATCTCATGGAAGACCATCCGCTTGACCGGGATCTTCGGCTTGAGCACTTCCTGCAGGTGCCAGGCGATGGCCTCGCCCTCGCGGTCCTCATCGGTGGCGAGGAAGAGTTCGTCGGACTCCTTCAGCAGGTCCTTGAGCTTCTTGACCTGGGCACGCTTGTCCGCGTTGACCACATAGATCGGCTGGAAGTCGTGGTCGACGTCCACACCGAGGCGGCGGACTTCGCCGGTGTACTTCTCGGGCACCTCCGCGGCGCCGTTGGGAAGGTCACGAATGTGCCCGACGCTCGCCTCGACGATGTAGCCAGGGCCGAGATAACCCTTGATCGTCTTCGCCTTGGCAGGCGACTCGACGATAACGAGTCGGCGGCCGCCGTTCGCGGTCTCGCTGGTCGGGGACAACTTCGCTCTTCTCTCCGGTCGACGCTGGGGCCTCCCCAGGCGGTCTCCCCGGGGTCGGGTCATGGTGACGCTGCGGAGTGTGACGGTACATCCCGCCCCCGTGTCAAACGGGAAAAGCCCGCAACGGCCACTCGAACGGTAACCCGACTACCGCCGTTCCTGCCGCCCGGAGTGTCCAGACCGCGCCCGTACTCATGCGGAGCGCCGCCTACCGGTTACCGGGAGCGGCCAGGGCGCCGAACCCCTCACAGGCGGGTGAAGCACCATGCGCCGAGGGTCAGAGCGGTCACCGCGACGACTGCGGCGACGGTGACCGATGCGACGGGGCTCACACCGTGCGCGACCGGACGGTGCTGCCGTGCGCAGGTCACGGTCCAGGCCAGCAATGCGGCCCCGAACAGGCAGAACACCATTCCCGCGAAGATCGCCGGTCCGCTCTCCATGATCGCTCGTGCCCTTCTTTCCCGTCCGCCGGCACCGGCCCGGAGATGACGCTGCCACCCCCGGGCGGCGCGCAGACGAACCGGAGGTGAACGCGCGGGCTACGGCCAGGAGCGAACGGGCCGGAAAGTGCCCCGGGAACCCCTCACCGAAAATTTCCGGATCGATGTGAAAGGGGTGGGCTGGCCCTCGGTACCGGCGTGAAGGATGTGACTCAGGACAGCGATGTGACGTCTGGGACCCGCCGGCCGGCCGGGCGCCCGCCCGCCCGGCCGGCTCGGCTCGGCTCGGCCCGGCTCCAGGAAGCCCGACTCAGTCGGCCGGCTCCAGGAAGCCCTGCTCCACCAGCAGCCGGATCTGAGCCGGCGTACGGTCGCGCAGCAGCACGGGGTCCTCGCCGAGAAGCTGGGCGATGGCGTCCAGGATCCGGCCCGCGCTCATCGTGCCGTCGCACACGCCCGCGAAGCCCGCGCCGATCGTGTCCACCCTGGTGGCCCGGCGCATCCCGCGGTTCTGCCGCAGGACGACATGCTCCGGGTCCTCGGCGCCGGGCAGCCCCACCTGCTCCTGCACGACCTCCGCGGCCAGCTCGAAGCACGCTTCGAGAAGCGCCGCGTCGTCGTGCGCACGCAGATGGTCGAGCCGGTCGAAGTGCGCCCGGACCGTCTCGCCGAGCGGCTGCTCCACCGGGTGCGGCCACTCCTCCACCGTGACGGACGGCACGGCGGCGCCCGACTTGCGCAGGGTGATCCAGCCGAAGCCGACCGCCTTCACCTTGCGCGCCTCGAACTCGTCCAGCCATGCGTCATAGCGCGCCCGGTACTCGGTCTCGTCCCCGCGGTGGTCACCCGCGTCCCGCAGCCACAGTTCGGTGTACTGGGTGATGTCCTGCACCTCGCGCTGCACGATCCAGGCGTCGCACCCGCGGGGCACCCATGACCTGAGCCTGTCCTGCCAGTCCTCCCCTTCGACGTGCTGCCAGTTGGCGAGGAACTGCGCGAACCCGCCCTGGTTCAGCCGTTCCCCCGCCTCCTGAACGAGCGTGCGGCACAGATCGTCCCCGCCCATCCCGCCGTCGCGGTAGGTGAGCCGCGCCCCCGGCGAGATGACGAAGGGCGGGTTGGACACGATCAGGTCGTACGTCTCGTCGCCGCGAACCGGTGTGAACAGCGATCCCTCGCGCAGGTCGACGGCCGGGGCGCCGGACAGCGCCAGGGTGAGCGCGGCGATGTGCAGCGCGCGCGGGTTCACGTCGGTGGCGGTCACGCGCGTGGCGTGCCGCGCGGCGTGCAGCGCTTGGATTCCGGAGCCGGTGCCGAGATCGAGCGCGGAGGCCACGGGCGTACGGACGGTGATGCCGGCCAGGGTCATGGAGGCCCCGCCGACGCCGAGCACCACGCCTTCGTCCCGGCTGCCGATGCCGCCGGCGCCCCCGACCGCGCATCCGAGGTCGGACACGATGAACCAGTCCTCACCGTCCGGCCCGCCGTACGGCCGTACGTCCACGGTCGCGGTGAGCGCGTCCGTTCCGGCGCGCGTCAGCCACCCGCTCTCCAGACAGGCGTCGACGGGCAGTACGCCCGCCACCCGCGCGTACGGTGCGGGCTGCTGGAGCAGGAACAGCCGTACGAGCGTCTCCAGCGGGGTGTCCCCGCGGGTGGCCCGGAGGGCGGGCACGGTCTCGCTGCGGGCCAGCGCCGCATAAGCGGGAGCGCCGAGCAGTTCGAGCAGTCCGTCGGCGGTGAAGGAGGCTCCGAGCAGTGCGTCCCGCAGCCGGGCGGCGGCTTCGGGACGGTCGGACGAGGGCAGGGGCGGCAGGCTGGCGTCACTCACGCCCTCCATTGTGGCCGCCGCCCCCGCCCGGCGCGCCCCGCGGCCCATCCGCGGGGCGCTGCGACCTCTGCCGTGGCGTCAGCTCTTGGTGGCCCCCGCCGACGCGGTGGCCGTCTGGCAGCTGGGCTGCCGGGACATCGCCTCGCCGACCTCGCCCTCTTCCAGGGCGCTGAGAGCGTTGTTGCCGCTCTTGCTCAGCTTGTCCAGCTCGGCGGCGATGTCCTTCAGACCGTCGGCGAACTCGGCCTGGTCATCGGTGTCGAGGCCGTCGACCTGCTTCTTCAGCGAGGCGTACGACGCGGAGATGCCGTTGAGCTCCTTGACCGCGTCCGTCTGCTTCTTCTCGCCGTTCTCGACGTCCGGCGGGCCGGCCTTGTTCACGGCGGAACCGATCGCCTTGTAGGCGTCGGACATGTCCTGGAAGGCCTTCGAGTCGGCCTTCTGGACCTCTTCCGGCGTGCTGTTGTCCGAGGTCTCCTTCTGGATAGCGGCGTTGGCCGACTTGATCTTCGCGGCCTGCGGCTGCACCGAGTCGCAGACCTCCTTCGCCCAGGCGTCGAGCTTCTCGTCGCTGTCGTCGCCGCCGCATCCCGTCAGCGCCAGTACCAGTACCGCACCGCCGGACAGTGCGACCGCGAGCTTCTTGTTCACCGGATTGGTCCCTTCCATGGCTCTCGGCCCCGGAACATACACGCCAGATGGACTACATCCACCCGTCGAACGTCCGTTAAGACACTTTTGAAGCCATTTGAACCAAGCGAGAGAAGGCTCACGGAAGAGGCACGGAGACCGTGCTGAGGGCGGACGGCACGTCAGCACGCGCCGCCCGCCACCAGCCTGACTTGGTGTTCGCGCTCCGCTCCTAGGAAACCACCGCCGGATCAACCGACTTGGGCTCCGGTTCGGGGTCGTCGTCATCGTCGTCCATGGCGATCCCGCGCCGCTTGGACACGTACACCGCGCCGACGATCACGAGCAGTGAAAGGACCGCGATGAGCACCCGCATCCCGATGTTCTTGTCGGCGCCGTAGGAGAACTGGATGACCGCGGGCGCGATGAGCAGCGCCACCAGGTTCATCACCTTCAGCAAGGGGTTGATCGCGGGTCCCGCGGTGTCCTTGAAGGGGTCGCCGACGGTGTCGCCGATGACGGTGGCCGCATGGGCTTCGCTGCCCTTGCCGCCGTGGTGGCCGTCCTCGACGAGTTTCTTGGCGTTGTCCCAGGCTCCACCGGAGTTGGCGAGGAATACCGCCATCAGGGTGCCCGCGCCGATCGCGCCCGCGAGGAAGGCGCCCAGGGGGCCGACGCCGAGCGTGAACCCGATGAAGATGGGCGCCGTCACGGCGAGCAGTCCGGGCGTGGCGAGTTCGCGCAGGGCATCCCTGGTGCAGATGTCGACGACCTTGCCGTACTCCGGTTTCTCCGTGTAATCCATGATCCCGGGCTTCTCGCGGAACTGCCGCCGCACCTCGTAGACCACCGAACCCGCCGACCGCGACACCGCGTTGATCGCCAGCCCCGAGAAGAGGAAGACGACCGCCGCGCCCGCGATCAGACCGACCAGGTTGTTGGGCTGGGAGATGTCCATCATCAGGCTCAGCGGTGCGCCCTCACCACTGAGTTGTTCACCCACGTCCCGCGCGCCGGTGGTGATGGCGTCCCGGTACGAGCCGAACAGCGCGGCCGCCGCCAGTACCGCCGTGGCGATCGCGATGCCCTTGGTGATGGCCTTGGTGGTGTTGCCGACCGCGTCCAGGTCGGTGAGCACCTGGGCACCCGCGCCCTCCACATCGCCGGACATCTCGGCGATGCCCTGAGCGTTGTCGGAGACCGGGCCGAAGGTGTCCATCGCGACGATCACACCGACCGTGGTGAGCAGTCCCGTGCCGGCCAGCGCCACCGCGAACAGCGCCAGCATGATCGAAGCACCACCGAGCAGGAACGCCCCGTACACGCCGAGACCGATCAACAGGGCGGTGTACACGGCGGATTCGAGACCGAGGGAGACACCGGAGAGGATGACGGTGGCCGGGCCGGTGAGCGATGTCTTGCCGATGTCCCGCACGGGACGCCGGGTCGTCTCCGTGAAGTAGCCCGTGAGCTGCTGGATCAGGGCCGCGAGCACGATACCGATGCCCACCGCGACGAGTGCGAGGATCCGCGGATCGCCGCTCCTGCCCAGGATCGCCGTGTCGGTGACGCCGTCGAGACCGGCATACGACGACGGCAGATAGACGAACACGGCGATCGCGACCAGGATGAGCGAGATCACCGCGGAGATGAAGAAGCCCCGGTTGATCGCGCTCATGCCGCTGCGGTCGGTGCGCCTCGGTGCCACGGCGAAGATGCCGATCATGGCGGTGAGGACACCGATCGCCGGAACGAGGAGCGGGAACGCCAGCCCGGCGTCACCGAACGCGGCCGAGCCCAGGATCAGCGCGGCCACCAGCGTCACGGCGTACGACTCGAAGAGGTCGGCCGCCATGCCCGCGCAGTCGCCGACGTTGTCGCCCACGTTGTCGGCGATGGTCGCGGCATTGCGCGGATCGTCCTCCGGAATGCCCTGCTCGACCTTGCCGACCAGGTCGGCGCCCACGTCGGCGGCCTTGGTGAAGATGCCACCGCCGACCCGCATGAACATCGCGATCAGCGCGGCCCCGAGACCGAACCCCTCGAGCACCTTCGGCGCGTCGGCCGCGTACACCAGCACCACGCAGGAGGCGCCCAGCAGGCCGAGGCCCACGGTGAACATGCCGACGACGCCACCCGTACGAAAAGCGATCTTCATCGCTTGGTGCGAAACGGCGGTGAGATCCTTTTCCGGCTCACCCTCGGCCGGAGTGGCTTCGCGCGCCGCCGCCGCGACCCGCACATTGGTGCGTACGGCGAGCCACATACCGATATAGCCGGTGGCTGCCGAGAACGCCGCTCCGATCAAGAAGAACACCGACCGTCCGGCACGCTGATTCCAGTCGTCCGCGGGCAGCAGCATGAGCAGGAAGAACACGGCGACAGCGAATACGCCGAGCGTGCGCAGCTGACGGGTCAGATAGGCGTTGGCACCCTCCTGGACCGCCGCGGCGATCTTCTTCATGTTGTCGGTGCCCTCGCCGGCCGCGAGTACCTGGCGCACCAGGGCTCCCGCGACCACGAGCGCTGCCAGCGCGACGACCCCGATGGCCACCACGAGCAGGCGGTTCTCGTCGGTCAGCACGGCAGCTGCGAGGGATGTGGGTTGGCCCGACTGATGTGGGATGGAAAGCCCCGCCATTCGTCCTCCTTGACGCTTGGGCTGAGCTCAAGATGTGGACGGGATTGTAGGTACCGGAACCTGATCAAAACAGAGCACGGGAAATGTAAATGGCTTGCATGCACTCTTCCACGATGATCGCCGGGTGGCCAGTCACCCGAAGTCGGTAATGCCTTTGAAGCATTCACGTGATCGCATTTCCAGGGCGCGGATCGATCGTGAACGAATTCACGCGATCAACCGCACGAGACCACTGTAAGGGCGGTCACCGACACCCGCACATGACGAAGGGCCCCACAAGGGGGCCCTTCGTCGAAAGAGTCGCCGTCCGGGTGAACCGGGTCAGGCGAGGAGGGTGGCCGGCGGCACGGTGGGCCACCTCATGCGGATCGATCCGCCGTGTTTCCCCGCACTGACCTCGACGTCGTCGACGAGGCCGCTGATGACCGCGAGGCCCATCTCGTCCTCCTCGGTCTCCACGTCGGTGTCGGGCCCGTCACCGGACGCACGTCCGCCCGGGGGCGTATGAGGCGCCTCGTCGCCGACCTCGATGGAGAACTGCTTCTCCTCCTCGATCAGCAGCACCTTCACGGGTGCCGAGATGCCGCCGTGCTGGTGCAGTCCCACGGCCCTGCTGCACGCCTCACCGACGGCGAGCCGGACCTCGTCGAGGACGGCCTCGTCCACTCCGGCCCTGCGCGCCACCGCCGCCGCCACGAGACGGGCGGTCCTGACATGCTCGGGCAGCGCGCTGAAGCGGAGTTCAACGGTGGCCATGCATCCCCCTCGCAACTACGGGCGTGCTGTGGAGAGGCCGGGCCGCCGAACGCCCGGCCCTCCTCATGTTCCTCTTCTGCCGCCCGGACACCGCGGCCCGGGAGCGGGGCGGTCAGTCTGTGGCCGCGACCGCTTCCTCGACCGAGGTGTGAATCGGGAACACCTTGGTGAGGCCGGTAATACGGAAGATCTTGAGAATGCGCTCCTGGTTGCAGACCAGGCGCAACGAGCCCTCATGGGCTCGCACACGCTTCAGGCCGCCGACCAGCACGCCGAGTCCGGTGGAGTCGAGGAAGTCCACACCTTCCATGTCGACGACAAGGTGGAAACTGCCGTCATTCACCAGCTCGACCAGCTGCTCGCGCAGCTTGGGCGCGGTATATACGTCGATTTCGCCACCGACCCTGACGATCGTGCGATCGCCCATGGTCTCGGTCGACAGGGACAGGTCCACGGATCCTCCAGCACCTAGCTATCGAGCGGTCGCCCTTGGGGCATCTCGGCTCAGCCCCCTGGACGGTTCGCCAGCCGCGATGGCATTCAATCACTTACCGGCAGGCGTGCACGACGCCTTGGCCCCATTGTCCGTCACGCCAGTGACACACTCGGTGCCGATGGCCGAGAATCACCGATCCGATCGACCCCCGACGGACACCCCGTCCAGGACCACGCCGGGCATGGTCCTGGACCGGCTCATGTCCGGGCCGAGCCGGGCTTCGCGCGTTACTCATACGGAGCACTTGCCCCCGCGCGCGGGTCGCCATGCCGTCTGGCCGGACCGGATCCGCGCGGAGGTCGTCGCCGCCGTGCAGGCCGCGGGCATCGACCACCCGTGGGCCCACCAGGCACGCGCCGCCGAGCACGCCCTGGACGGCGAGTCCGTCGTGGTCGCCACCGGTACGGCGTCCGGCAAGTCCCTGGCGTATCTCACGCCCGTCATGTCCACGCTCCTGGACGGAGCCGAGGCGCCGAACGGCCGCGGGGCGACCGCCCTGTATCTCGCGCCCACGAAAGCCCTCGCCGCGGACCAGTGCCGGTCCGTGAAGGAACTTTCACAACCGTTGGGCCATTCGGTGCGCGCGGCGGTCTACGACGGGGACACGCCGTTCGAGGAACGCGAGTGGATCCGCCAGTACGCCAACTACGTCCTGACCAACCCGGACATGCTGCACCGGGGCATCCTGCCGTCCCACCCCCGCTGGTCCTCCTTCCTGAAGTCGCTGAAGTACGTCGTCATCGACGAGTGCCACACCTACCGGGGGGTGTTCGGCTCACATGTCGCTCAGGTGCTGCGCCGACTGCGGCGCCTGTGCGCCCGCTACGGCGCCTCCCCCGTGTTCCTGCTGGCCTCGGCGACCGCCGCCGAACCCGCGGTCGCCGCCCGCCGCCTCACCGGCCTTCCGGTGGTGGAGGTGGCCGACGACGCCTCACCACGCGGTGAACTGGTGTTCGCCCTCTGGGAACCGCCGCTCACCGAGCTGCACGGCGAGAAGGGCGCCCCCGTCCGCCGCACGGCCACCGCGGAGGCCGCCGATCTGCTGACCGACCTCACCGTGCAGGGCGTCCGCTCGGTCACTTTCGTGCGCTCCCGGCGTGGCGCCGAGCTCATCTCCGTGATCGCCCAGGAGCGCCTCGCCGAGGTCGACCGCTCCCTGGCCCGGCGTGTCGCGGCGTACCGGGGCGGCTATCTCCCCGAGGAGCGCCGCGCTCTCGAGCGCGCCCTGCACTCCGGCGAGCTCCTCGGCCTGGCGGCGACGAACGCCCTCGAACTCGGCGTGGACATCTCCGGTCTGGACGCCGTGGTGATCGCCGGCTACCCCGGCACCCGGGCCTCTCTGTGGCAGCAGGCCGGCCGCGCGGGCCGTTCCGGGCAGGGTGCCCTCGCCGTCCTGGTCGCCCGCGACGACCCCCTGGACACGTTCCTCGTCCACCACCCCGAGGCCCTCTTCGACCAGCCGGTGGAGTCCACCGTCCTTGATCCCGACAACCCCTACGTGCTTGCCCCGCATCTGTGCGCGGCGGCCGAGGAACTGCCCCTGACGGAGGAGGACCTGGCCCTGTTCGGCCCGGCCGCCGGGGAGCTGCTCCCGCAGTTGGAGGCCGCGAAGCTGCTGCGCCGGCGGACGAAGGCCTGGCACTGGACCCGCCGCGAGCGAGCCGCCGATCTGACCGACATCCGTGGCGAGGGCGGCCGCCCGGTGCAGGTCGTCGAGGCCGGTACGGGCAGACTGCTGGGCACGGTCGACGCGGGCGCCGCGCACACGAGTGTCCACGAGGGCGCGGTCCATCTGCACCAGGGCCTCACGTACCTCGTCCGCTCCCTGGACCTGGAGGACTCCGTCGCCCTGGTCGAGCGGGCCACCCCGACCTACACGACGGTGGCCCGGGACACGACGTCGATCTCCGTGCTGGAGACGGACACCGAGATCCCGTGGGGCGACGGCCGCCTGTGCTACGGCTCCGTCGAGGTCACCAACCAGGTGGTCTCCTTCCTGCGCCGCCGCCAGATCACCGGTGAAGTGCTGGGTGAGACGAAGCTCGACCTCCCTCCTCGTACGCTGCGCACCCGCGCGGTGTGGTGGACGGTCACCGAGGACCAGCTGGACCGGTCCAGGATCAACCCGGAGATCCTCGGCGGTGCCCTGCACGCCGCCGAGCACGCGTCCATCGGCATGCTGCCGCTCTTCGCGACCTGCGACCGCTGGGACATCGGTGGTGTCTCCATCCCGCTCCACCCCGACACCCTGCTGCCCACGGTCTTCGTCTACGACGGCCACCCGGGCGGCGCGGGCTTCGCGGAACGGGCCTTCCACACCGCCCGCTCCTGGCTCACGGCCACCCGCCAGGCCATCGCCTCCTGCGAATGCGACGCCGGCTGCCCCTCCTGTATCCAGTCCCCCAAGTGCGGCAACGGCAACGACCCTCTGCACAAGCGGGGCGCGGTACGGCTGCTCACCGTGCTGCTGGACGGCGCACCGGCGGAAAAGACGGGGGAGACGGAGGTGGTCGGCATGGCCGAGGAGTCCTCTGCTGCGGAACCCGGGCGGCCACCGGCGGCCGAGGCGGACTCCGGAGCCGAGGGCTGATCCGGGCCCCCGCGAGCCAAGGCCTCCCGAGCCGGGACCTCCCCAACCAGAGCCTCCCGAGCCGGGACCTCATCCGGATCCCGGGTCGACATCGGCGCCGGGGCCGGGGCGGACTCCCGGGGCTGGGCGCGCACTGACGCCGGCGCCGAATCCGCACCCTGCACCCGGGTCCTCATCCCCATCCGGAGCCGGCCGGCCCGGGGCACCCGGAGCCCGCCCGGGACGGGAGTCGGCTCCGGGGCACGCCCCGCCGGGAACCGGGTCCGACTCCATGGCCCCGACCGTCACGGGCACGAAGCCGGCCCCAAAGCCCCGGCCAACCGCGCCCCGGCCCGAGGGCCGCCTCGGAACCACGACCGGATCCTGGGCCGGAACCTCCGTCGGCGGTTCCACTCCGCCGGCGGGCCCCGCCCTCGCCCTCACCTCCACCGCGAACGGCCCTCCGCTCGAAACCACCGACACGTCCGAGACCTCCCCGGTGATCGCGCACCGCACGAGCCGCATGTCCCGCGCTCGGGCCACCCGCTCCGCCCGCTCGCAGGCAGCCGTACCGCCCTCCATCCAGTGGTCGGCCGCCGCGAGCGCCGCCAGATCCGCGCCCCCTGCCGCCCGGTGCCGGACCACGACGGCGTGTCCGAGGGCGAGAACGATGCCGAACACCACACACAGCACGGCGATCGCACCGACACTCCACACCGTCGCCGATCCTCGGTCGGAGCCCCGCGCGCGCCTCAAGAAACCGCGCTTCCCGCCCTCACGACCGGGCCTGTCACTGGACACCCCGTGGACGGGGTCTTCGGGCCGCTGCCCGGCCGGCCTCCGGCCGGTGCCGCGAGCAACCCCTCGGCCCTCCACGGGCCACCGCTCGCAGGACCGGGATCTCACGCTCCCACCCCCACCGTCTCCTCCACCGCCGCAACGGCCTCCTCCCGCAGTTCGAACGGCAACCCGTGCAGCACCGGGGGCCTGGCCACGACGACCACCCGGACGTGCTCCGCCCCCCGGCTCACCGTGACCCGCGCGCCGGGCGGTGCCGCCTCGCGGGTCACCTCGACCACCGCGTCGGGCGGATCCTGCCGGGCCGCCGCGCGGGCGCCCGTGTACGCCGCGTCCACGCACTGGATCCGCGCGGCGACCACCAGCAGGCCCCAGACGAGTGCCATCGCGAACATCACCAGGACGGGCAGCACCATGGCCGCCTCCGCCGTCACGAACCCACGGTCCGCGCGCCGCTCACATCCGGCCATCAAGTGCCTGCTGCACGATGTTCCGCAGTGCCGTGCTGACCGGTCCGCTGTTGACCACCTTGTAGAGCACCACGGCGAAGGCCACCGCCGCCACGATTCCCATGGCGTACTCCGAGGTCACCATTCCGGCGTCGCTCCGTGCCGTACGCACCTTCCACACCAGGGCACGCAGTCGTGCCCGTACCGCCTGATACATCTCAACCCCCGTAAGGAGAAAGTCGCATTGATCCTGTGGGTACTGCTCGTTCTGCCGGTCGTACCTCCCGTCACACACCACCTCCTTCCAGAACTCCACCCGCGAGCCCGATCACCACGGGCACCACACCGATCGCGATGAACGCGGGCAGGAAGCACAGCCCCACCGGGGCGCTGATCATGACGGCCGCCCGCCGTGCCCGTGCCGTCGTCTCGCGGCTCCACTCCGCGCGGGCCTCGGCGGCGAGCCGGCCAACGGGGGTGGCCAGGGGAAGCCCTGACACATCGGCCCGTTCCAGCAACCGGGCCAGCCGCAGGGCGCCCTTCAGCACACCCAGCCGGCACCACGCCGCACCCGGTTCGCCGCCGAGACGCACCTCCGCCGCGCCCCGCGCCAGCGCGTCCCCGACCGGCCCGCCCAGGGCCTCCCCGACGGCCTGCGCCGCCAGGACCGGCCCGGCGCCGGCGGCGATACAGGCAGACAGCAGATCGGCGGCCAGGGGGAGTTGACGTGCCGCCTCGGCACCGGGGGTCTCCCCTGCGCGCACAGCGGCCGCTGTCTGCCGCAGCCGCCACCGCCACAGCCCGGCCGCGGCGGCCAGTCCCACCACCCATCCGGCGAGGCCGCCCACCAGCCCCCACCCGGCACATGCCACGCCCACGAGCGGCAGCGCACTCCGCGCAGCCCTGAGCAGCCCTGCGCGAGAAGCAGTCACCGTCCGTGCCGGTGGCAGGACCTCGGCCAGTCGTCGCCGTGCTCTCCGCTCGCACCGCGTGCGCTGCCACCACCCCGCCGACCAGGCGAGCGCCGACATGATCCCCACAACGGCCCCCAGCCTGTGGACGACGTCCCCGCTCATGCCGTCACCTCCTCGGCACTCCGCATGATCCGCAGCGCCCACCACAGCCCCAGGCCCTCCAGCGCCCCGCCGGCCGCCAGACAGGCCAGTCCCGACGGCGTGTGCAGGAGGATGCGCAGTGGGTCCGCACCGAGCGCCGCGCCGAGCGCCAGGCCCACGACCGGGAGCCCGGCGAGCATCACCGCCGTGGCGCGGGCACCGGCCAACTGCGCGCGCAGATCGGCCCGCTGGTCCCGTTCCGCGCGCAGCGCCGCCTCCAGCCGGTCGAGGCCTGCGGCGAGCCCGGCTCCCTGGTCCACCGCCACCCGCCAGCACGCGGCGAGTCCCCGCAGCCCTTCGGCACCCGAGCGCCGTGCCGCCGCCGCGAGCGCGTCCGGAACGTCCCCGCCGAATCGCGCCGCCGCCAGTACGGCCGCCTGCGTATCACCCAGCCCGCCGGAGTCCCGCGCGGCCGACAGCAGAGCCTCACCCGGCTGCCGCCCGGCACGCACCTCCCCGGCGAGCGCTCCGCACAACGCGATCACCGCATCCCCACGCTTCTCCCGGGCCCGGCGCTCCCCGGCGGCCCGCCGCACCCGCCGCAGCAGTGGCACTCCGGCCGCCCCCGCGAGGAGCGGCAGCACCGACGTGCCCAGCGACGCCAGCACCACCCCGGCGGCCAACGACCACCACTCGCCCCGCAGCCGCCCTCGGACCCGGCCCCACTCACGGATCACCCAGGGCCACTCCGGCGGCCCGCTCCCCACCGTGCCCGCACCGGCCAGCAGCAACCGAGCCCGCCTGGCCCCGGCATTCCCGCCGCTCAGCAACCAGGCTGCGGCCACCAGACAGGCGACAGCCGCGGTCATCGATACCTCGGTCGTCCCGTTCATCCCCCGGCCTCCTGCCAAGGTCCGCCACCACTCGCGTCGCGGAGCAGTTCCCGCAGCCGCTCCCAGCCCCGCTCGCGGACGAACGCCTCCGGTCCCCAGCGCAGCGCCGGCACCGTCCGCACCAGTCCCGACGGGTCCCGCTCCAGCACATGAACCTCCGCGATCCGCCGTCGGCCGCTGCGGTCACGAACGAGATGCAGCACCACCGAGAGAGCGGCCGCGAGCTGACTGTGCAGGGCGAACCGATCGAGTCCCGCGGCCGTACCGAGCGCCTCCAGCCGGGCCGGCACGTCGACGGCGGCGTTGGCATGGACCGTGCATGCGCCGCCTTCATGGCCCGTGTTGAGGGCGGCCAGGAGATGGGCCACCTCGGGGCCGCGGACCTCGCCCACGACCAGCCGGTCCGGTCGCATCCGCAGCGCCTGCCGTACCAGGTCCTCGAGGGTGACGAGTCCCGCACCCTCCTGGTTGGCGGGCCTGGTCTCCAGACGCACGACATGGGGATGGTCCGGACGCAGTTCCGCCGAATCCTCGGCCAGGACGATCCGTTCATCCGGCCCGACCAGTCCCAGCAGCGCGCTCAGCAGGGTTGTCTTGCCGCTGCCGGTCCCCCCGCTCACCAGGAACGACAACCGTGCGTCCAGCAGTGCCCGCAGCACGCGGTCCCCGCCCGGCGGCACCGTCCCGGCCGCCACCAGTTCGCCGAGTGTGAAAGCGCGCGGCCGTACGACCCGCAGCGACAGGCAGGTGCAACCCACTGCCACCGGGGGGAGCACCGCGTGCAGCCGTGTCCCGTCGGGCAGCCGTGCGTCGACCCACGGCCGGGCGTCGTCGAGGCGCCGACCGGCCACGGCGGCGAGCCGCTGAGCCAGGCGCCGGACGGCCCTCTCGTCCGGGAAGGCGACCTCGCTGAGCTCCAGCCCGCCGCCCCGGTCCACCCAGACCCGGTCCGGCGCCGACACCAGAACGTCGGTCACCGACGGATCAGCCAGCAGCCGTTCGAGCGGACCGCTGCCGACCAGCTCGGACCGCAACTGCTCGGCGGCACCCAGAACCTCGGCGTCCCCGAGCACCCGGCCCTGGTCGCGCAGCGCCTGCGCCACCCGCGCCGGTGTCGGCTCGGCCCCGCTCTCTGCCAGCCACCGCCGCACCCCGTCGAGCAGACCCGGTGCCATCGCCGCCCCGCTCACCGCCGGTCCCCTCATACCGCCCTCGCCTCCACCAGCGCGCGCTCCCAGAACTCCCTGCAGAAGCGGGCCAGCGGGCCCCTGCCGGACGCCCCGGGGGGTCGTCCCGTGTCGTACGGGCGTTGCAGGGCGGGCTCGACGGGCACGTCTCCAGCAAGCGGCAGTCCCAGCAGCCTGGCCACCTCACGGTCGTCCAGGCCCGGTGCGTAGGGCCCGCGTACCGCCACCCTCAGGTCGCGCAGCACCATGCCCATGGCGGAGGCGACACGGCCCGCCGCCGCGAGTGCGCGCAGTTCCGCGGGGACCACGAGGAGGCCGAGGTCGAGTTGGGCGAGGACTTCGGCCACCCCGTCGTCGACGCGGCGCGGCAGATCGACCACGACGGTCCCGCCCCCGCGCCGGGCCGCGGCGAGCACCGCCCGTACGGCCCTGGGCGGTACGGCGAGGCAGTCGCCGCGGTCCCAGCTGAGGACCCGCAGCGAGTGCAGTTCCGGCAGTGACTCTTCCAGGGCCCCTCCGCCGACCCGCCCGCGTGACGCGGCGAACGCGGGCCAGCGCAGTCCTTTCGCCGTCTCCCCGCCGAGGGCCACGTCGAGTCCGCCGCCCAGGGGGTCCGCGTCCACGAGCAGCGTGCGCAGCCCCTCTCGCGCAGAGGTGACGGCGAGCGCACACGCGAGCGTGGACGCGCCGGCGCCGCCTCTGCCGCCGATGACTCCCACGGTCAGCGCGGGCCGGCCGACACCTTCGGCCACGTCGGCGATGCGGTCGACCAGCCACTGCTCACCGTCGGGCAGCATCAGCACATGGTCGGCGCCGATCTCGACGGCCCGCCGCCAGACACCGGAGTCGTCCTGGTCGCGCCCGACCAGCACCACTCCGGGCCTGCGTGCCGCCCCGCGCACTCGTCGTGCGGCGTCATCGCCGACCAGGACGAGCGGTGCCGCCTCCCAGCTGCCTCTCGACTCCGGCAGCCCATGATGGACTTCCGGTGTGGCGCCGGCCGCCGCGCACAGGCGCAACAGGTCGTCGAGGAGTCCGGCGTCCTCGGTGACGATCAGCGGTGCGCCCTGCCGGCCTCCTCCGGAGGCGGGCGGCGGGTCGTACGTGATGGTTCCGTTCATGTTCGTCCCCCTTTGCTGTATCTCTCGCGCAGCCTCTGCGGCCCCGCGGTTCGCAGGTGTGTGAAGAACCGGCGAGTGGTCTTCCGATGAGCGGCCGGCGGAAACCGGCCCAGCACGACCCGGCAGTCCGAACCGGGCATGAACTCGCGGCGAGCGTCGTCGCGCTGGAATCACGGTGCAGCGATCCGGAAAAACATGTGGATCTTGGTGGATTTCTGTGGACGGGGCAGCCGCTGTGAATATCGCGGTCACCCATACCGGTGAGCCCTACGCACCCTTTGCGCGAGCTCCGCCGAGCAGCCCCACGGCTACCATGAGTGACTTAGCGTGCGCATGACAAAGGACCCCACAGACGCGGTCAACGGCGCCTGAAGCGCGGGCTGAGTGGAGAAAATGCGTCCGGACATGCGACGACCCCCGCCGGGGGGGAGAGCGGGGGTCGTCCCCACGGCCGACTCGGGGGGGGAGGAGTCGGACCGGGTTAGACACGGTCGCGAACGATCCGTGACTTCCATGGTGTACCCGAGAGCTCTCTCAGGCAAACCCACACGCCCCACCTTACGCCGAATGGGCTGCGCCTATGCTCAGGGATGTGGAAAACCACTCCTTGCCCCGCGCAGCCGCCTTCTTCGACCTGGACAAGACGGTCATTGCGAAGTCGAGCACGCTCACGTTCAGCAAGTCGTTCTACCAAGGCGGTCTGATCAACCGCAGGGCGGTCCTGCGTACCGCTTATGCCCAGTTCGTGTTCCTCGCCGGCGGCGCGGATCACGACCAGATGGAGCGGATGCGCAAGTATCTGTCGGCCCTGTGCCGCGGCTGGAACGTCCAGCAGGTCAAGGAGATCGTCGCCGAGACGCTGCACGACCTGATCGACCCGATCATCTACGACGAGGCGGCCACCCTCATCGAGCAGCACCACACCGCGGGCCGCGATGTCGTGATCGTGTCCACGTCGGGCGCCGAGGTGGTCGAGCCGATCGGCGAACTCCTCGGCGCCGACCGGGTGGTGGCCACCCGCATGGTGGTGGGGGACGACGGGTGCTTCACCGGCGAGGTCGAGTACTACGCGTACGGCCCGACCAAGGCCGAGGCGATTCGGGAACTGGCCGCGTCCGAGGGCTACGACCTGGCCCGTTGCTACGCCTACAGCGATTCGGCGACCGATGTGCCGATGCTGGAGTCCGTGGGCCACCCGCACGCCGTGAACCCGGACCGCGCGCTGCGCCGCGAGGCTCTCGCGCGCGAGTGGCCGATCCTCGAATTCCACCGGCCGGTACGCCTCAAGCAGCGCTTCCCCGCGTTCTCCGTACCACCCCGCCCCGCACTGGTCGCGGCGGCCGCGATAGGAGCCGCAGCGGCCACCGCGGGCCTCGTCTGGTACGCCAGTCGCCGCCGCGCACCGGCGGCCTGAGCGCCTGCCCACGGGCCGCGCGGACGGCCGGCGGACCTACTCGCCATTCCGCGCAGGGCGCCGCGCGGACGGCCGGCGGATCTGCTCGCCATTCAGCGCCCGTTCGGCCGTTCGGCGCGCCTTTGAACGTAAAAGTAAAGAAGCAGGGCTGGGACTTCCGCTTGCTTCGAACCCGGAGTACAAAGGACGTAACGGCCCGCGAGACCAAGGACATCCGAGAGGATCACCTTCACAACGCATTCGGCCCCACGGACCGCGCATGAACACCGGGCACCCACGCGACGTCGACCCGTCGAATACGGGCCAGCCGCACCAGGAGACGGGCAAAGTTCCCGGCCTGATGGGCATATATCGAGGACGCTTGGTAACGCGGTGAACATGCCAGCGGCGGTACGAGTATTCGTACCGCCGCATCTCCGCGCAGCCCGTTGTGCGGCCCTTCGCTCACGCCGCCCCGCGCTGTAGTGCCTCGCACACCGCCATCGACTCGCGTGCCCCGAGCCCGATCGCCCGCCCGCAGTGGGCGATCCACGCGGCCACTCCCCCGGGGGTCCCGGAGACATAGCCCTCCAGCGCCTGCAGATAGGCCTCCCGCCCCAGTTCGGCGTGCCCGACCTCGGCGGCACAGACCGACTTGGGATCGAGCCCGCTGCCGACCAGGACGATGCGTTCAGCCGTACGCGCGACCAGACCGTTGTGGGAGGTGAACGGGCGCAACGCGAGGAGCTCGCCATGCACGACGGCGGCCGTCACCAGCGCCGGCGCGGAACCGCCCGAGATGATCAGTTCCGACAGCCCTTCCAGCCGGCCGTGCGCCTCCGCCGCGCCCGGCAGCGGGAGTCCGATCAGCGGCTCGTCGACCGGCTCGGCCTCGCGCCGGGGCCGCCCGACCTGCTCGGTGTTGTCGGCCGCCGCGACCAGGTGCAGCCGGGCCAGCACCCTCAGCGGCGACTGCCGCCAGATGGACAGCAACTGGCCCGCCTCCGCGGTCAGGCGCAGGGCCGCACCGATCGTGCGCGCCTCGTCGTCGCCGCTGAAGTCACTGCGTCGGCGCACCTCCTCCAGTTCCCAGTCCGCGCCCGACAGCGCCGCGGAGCCTCGGGCGCCGCGCAGCGCCGCCTCGAAGGTGATCTCATTGCTGCGCCGCCGCATGACCCGGTGCCCGTAGACCCGGTCCACGGCCTTGCGCACGGACTCCACGGAGTCGGCCACACCGGGCAGGGCACCCAGGGCCGCGAGCGGGTCGGCGGTCGCGCCTGTCGTACTCATGAGTACGACATTACGCACCCTGGGAGCCCACCCCACGGTGGAGTGGTCTTCTTCACGCCCGGCGGGCACTCATGGTCACTCGTTCATCACGTCTGGTGAGGAGGCGGGAGAGACCGGGGGTCGGCCTGGCAGCCAGGTCGACCCCACTTCCGTGCTCGGCGAGAACGTCACGGCGCCCGCCTGACGCTCACTCCTTCGCCGCCGGGGACCCCGGTGCCCCCTTGGGAGCCGGGGCGGGGCCGCCGGGCAGGAAGGACGTCCAGTCCTTCGCCGGGGCCTCACCGACGCCCAGCGTGCGCAGTTTCGCCAGGGTCGCCGGGTTCTGGGCGTCCAGCCAGTCCACCAGCTGCCGGAAGGAGACACAGCGCACATCGGACTTGTTGCACACTCTCTCGATGACCTCCTCGACGGCCCGCATGTAGGTGCCGCCGTTCCAGGACTCGAAGTGGTTGCCGATGATCAGGGGCGCCCTGTTGCCCTGGTAGGCCCGTTCGAAGCCCTGCAGCAGGCCGTCCCGCATCTGGTCGCCCCACAGCTCGTGCTTGGCGGGGTCGCCCTGGGTGGTGGTGCCGGACTGGTTGACCATGAAGTTGTAGTCCATGGTGAGCTGTTCGAAGGAGTGCCCGGGGAAGGGCACGAGCTGCATCGACAGGTCCCACAGTCCCTTCTTCTTCTTCGGCCACACCTGGTTGTTGACTCCGCTGGTGTCGTAGCGGAAGCCCAGTTCACGGGCGGCCTTCATGAAGTTCTTCTGCCCTTCCAGGCAGGGAGTGCGGGCGCCGATGAGCTCCTTGTCGTAGTCGAAGGGCAGGGGCGCCGAGTTCTTCATTCCGGCGTTGGTCTTCCAGGTCTTCACGAAGCGCTTGGCCTGGGCGATCTCGTCCTTCCAGTCCGCCACCGACCATTCACCCACCCCGCCTGCGCTGCCGCAGAAGTGCCCGTTGAAGTGGGTGCCGATTTCGTTGCCCTCCAGCCAGGCCAGCCGCAGTTGCTTCACGGTGTCGGCGATGCCCTGCTGGTCGTTGAAGCCGATGTCGGAGCGGCCCGGGGAGTGCTGCGGCGGTCTGTACAGGTCACGCTTCTCCTCGGGGAGCAGATACACGCCGCTCAGGAAGTACGTCATGGTCGCGTTGTTCTGCTTGGCGACCTTGCGGAAGTGGGAGAAGAGCTTCTGGCCGTCTTCGCCGGCACCGTCCCAGGAGAAGACGACGAACTGCGGGGGCTTTTCGCCGGGCTTCAGCGGCTCGGGCCGGGGCAGGTGGGGCTGTGACCCGGTGTACGCGGTGGATCCGTCGCCGATCAGCCGTACGACGTTCTTCGGTGCGGGCGCCGGCTTGGCCTTCTCCCGGTCCAGCGCCGGTTCGCCGGCGCTGTCGGTGCCGGTTCCGCAGGCGGCGAGCGAGGCGAGGCAGACCGCGGTGATCACGGTGCCCGTGGCGATCCTGTGGGTGGCGGCCATCCGCCCACCTTCTTCCTTCTCTCGGGCCGAGCTCGACGAGGGCGTTGTCTGGTGCTGTGCCGGTCCATGCCGACAGCGCCGTCAACGTCGCACGGAATGAAGAAGGAATTAATACGACAAGCCGATGAAATGGCCACTTCACTCGCTGGAGTGATTGACTCCTCCATTTGCCCGGAAAGTCTATGCCAGCACTTTACTCGGAATTACGATCTGTTTACTGATTGTTGTCACTTCCCACCGTTCTGGGGCCGTGCCCCACGGTCGCGACCGCCCCGCCGTCGAGCGGGGCCGCCCGTCACGTGACCGCCCAGACCTGAAGGAGACGGGACACCGTGTCAGCCTGCGTTCCCGCCCGCGCCGCCGATTCGAACCACACCGAGCGCGCCCACCCGCCCCACAGCCCGCCACCGCCCGGACCCCGGCGTTTCCGCATCGCGAGCGCCGATGTGTCGGCCGCGGTCGCGGTCTTCCTCATCACCCTTCCGCTGTCCCTCGGCATCGCCCTCACCACCGGCGCGCCGCTCCGGGCCGGACTGGTCGCCGCCGCCGTCGGCGGACTCGTCGCCGGGCGGATCGGCGGCCCTCCAGGTCAGCGGTCCGGCCGCCGGACTCACCGTCGTCACCGCCGACCTCATCCAGCACTACGGATGGCGGACGACCTGCGCCATCACCGGCCTCGCGGGCCTCACCCAGCTCGGACTGAGCTGCCTGCGGGTGGCGCGCGGCGCGCTCGCCGTCAGCCCGGCGATCGCACACGGCATGCCCGCCGGTATCGGCGTCACCATCGCCGTCGCCCAGCTGCCCATCGTCCTCGGCGGCACCCCGCAGAGCTCCGCTCGGCGGCACCCCGCAGAGCTCCGCCCCCGACAACCTCCGTGCCCTTCCCGCCCAGTTGGCGAACTCGCACCCCGCGGCGCTCTCGGTGAGCCTGCTGACTCTGACCCTGCTGCTGCCCACGAGTCGGTGGCCCGGGCGCTGAAGGACGGGGCACTGGAGCTGCACGGGCTGTACTTCCATGTGGGGAAGGCCCAGGCCTACCTCCTCACGAGCGGGACGATGCACCAGTCTTCGACCGGGTCCGGGACGCGGACCTGGTGATGTGAGAGGCGCGCCCGGCTGTGAGGGGCGACACCCTTTGAACCGGCTTGCTCCGGGGCCCGTGGGAAGGAGTGATACACATCGCGCCATGCGATCCCGACAGGTCTAAACCAATTTTCCGTCGGCCCTTGTCAGCGCACCCTCGGGTCTGATGAGCTGTGGCCTGGGACACAACGGACACCCTGGGAAAGGCAGATGCCGTGAGCAATGAAAGCCTGGCCAACCTTTTGAAGGAGGAGCGTCGCTTCTCGCCCCCCGCCGACCTGGCCGCGAATGCCAACGTCACGGCGGAGGCGTACGAACAGGCCAAGGCTGACAGGCTCGGCTTCTGGGCCGAGCAGGCCCGCCGGCTGACCTGGGCCACCGAGCCCACCGAGACCCTGGACTGGTCGAACCCGCCGTTCGCCAAGTGGTTCAAGGACGGCGAGCTCAACGTCGCCTACAACTGCGTGGACCGCCATGTGGAGGCCGGGCACGGCGACCGGGTCGCCATCCACTTCGAGGGCGAGCCGGGTGACAGCCGCGCCCTCACCTACGCCCAGCTCAAGGACGAGGTGTCCAAGGCCGCCAACGCCCTGCTGGAGCTGGGCGTGCAGAAGGGCGACCGGGTCGCCGTCTACATGCCGATGATCCCCGAGGCCGCCGTCGCGATGCTGGCCTGCGCCCGGATCGGCGCCGCGCACTCCGTGGTCTTCGGCGGCTTCTCGGCGGACGCGCTGGCCACCCGTATCCAGGACGCCGACGCGCGTGTCGTCATCACTGCCGACGGCGGCTACCGGCGTGGCAAGCCCTCCGCGCTCAAGCCGGCCGTGGACGAGGCCGTCGCCCGTGTGAAGAGCGTGGCGCACGTCCTCGTCGTCCGCCGCACCGGCCAGGACGTCGCCTGGACCGAGGGCCGCGACGTGTGGTGGCACGACATGGTGGAGCGGCAGAGCGCCGAGCACACCCCGGAGGCGTTCGAGGCCGAGCACCCGCTGTTCATCCTCTACACCTCGGGGACCACGGGTAAGCCGAAGGGCATCCTGCACACCTCCGGCGGCTTCCTGACCCAGACGGCGTACACGCACTGGTCGGTGTTCGACCTCAAGCCCGAGACCGACGTGTACTGGTGCACGGCCGACGTCGGCTGGGTCACCGGGCACTCCTACATCGTCTACGGCCCGCTCGCCAACGGCGCCACCCAGGTCATGTACGAGGGCACCCCGGACACTCCGCACCAGGGCCGCTTCTGGGAGATCGTGCAGAAGTACGGCGTGACGATCCTGTACACGGCGCCCACCGCGATCCGGACGTTCATGAAGTGGGGCGACGACATCCCCGCGAAGTTCGACCTGTCCTCGCTGCGGGTGCTGGGCTCCGTCGGTGAGCCGATCAACCCCGAGGCGTGGATCTGGTACCGCAAGAACATCGGTGCGGACCGCACCCCCGTGGTGGACACCTGGTGGCAGACCGAGACGGGCGGCATCATGATCTCCCCGCTGCCGGGTGTGACCGACGCCAAGCCGGGCTCCGCCCAGACCCCGCTGCCCGGCATCGCCGCGACCGTCGTCGACGACGAGGCGAACGAGGTGCCCAGCGGCGGCGGCGGTTACCTGGTCCTGACCGAGCCATGGCCGTCGATGCTGCGCACCATCTGGGGCGACGACCAGCGGTTCATCGACACGTACTGGTCGCGCTTCGAGGGCAAGTACTTCGCCGGTGACGGTGCCAAGAGGGACGACGACGGCGACATCTGGCTGCTCGGCCGGGTCGACGACGTGATGCTGGTGTCCGGGCACAACATCTCCACCACGGAGGTCGAGTCCGCCCTGGTCAGCCACCCGTCGGTCGCCGAGGCGGCCGTGGTGGGCGCAGCGGACGAGACGACCGGCCAGGCGATCGTCGCCTTCGTGATCCTGCGCGGAACGGCGGCGGAGACCGAGGACCTCGTCGGCGAACTCCGGAACCACGTGGGCACCACACTCGGCCCGATCGCCAAGCCCAAGCGGATCCTGCCGGTGGCCGAGCTGCCGAAGACCCGCTCCGGCAAGATCATGCGCCGTCTGTTGCGCGACGTCGCGGAAAACCGCCAGCTCGGAGACGTCACCACGCTGACGGACTCCACGGTCATGGACCTCATCCAGGCCAAGCTGCCCCAGGCGTCCGCGGAGGACTGAGCGGACCCGGCTGATCACGAGGCGGGCATCCGGCGCACCCGTGCGCCGGATGCCCCGGGCCTGCTGATGCCCCGGGACCGCCGGTGCGGCTCCGGGGCACGTTGGCTAGGGTGGGCTGAAAGCTGTTGTCTCATGGAGCGCCGGGAAGTCTGGTCGGCACACGATTCGTGCTGCCCGTCGACCAGAGGAACACTCCGTGACCGCGCCCCGCACCCCCGGCCCCCGCAAAGCCTTCGGGCATCTCTCCCTGCCCGAGCGGTCGTACGTCGCGGACGCACTGCGCACCGAGACGGTCGGCGGTGTCCTGCTCCTCCTCGCCGCCGTAGCCGCGCTGGTCTGGGCGAACATACCGGCAGTGCACGACAGCTACGAAAGCGTCAGCGACTTCCACTTCGGCCCCACGGCCCTCGGGCTGAACCTGTCCGTGGCGCACTGGGCAGCCGACGGGCTGCTCGCGGTCTTCTTCTTCGTCGCCGGGATCGAGCTCAAACGCGAACTCGTCGCCGGCGATCTGCGTGATCCCAAGGCCGCCGCGCTCCCCGTCGTCGCCGCCCTGTGCGGCATGGCCGCACCGGCGCTGGTCTACGCGGTCACCAGCGGCATCGGCGGCGGCTCCCTGGCCGGCTGGGCCGTGCCCACCGCCACCGACATCGCCTTCGCGCTCGCCGTGCTCGCCGTCATCGGCACGTCCCTGCCGAGCGCACTGCGCGCCTTCCTGCTCACCCTCGCCGTCGTCGACGACCTGTTCGCGATCCTGATCATCGCGGTCTTCTTCACCTCCGACCTGAACTTCGTGGCGCTCGGCGGCGCGGCCCTCGGCCTGGCCCTCTTCTGGCTGCTGCTGCGCAAGGAGGTACACGGCTGGTACGTGTACGTGCCGCTGGCGCTGGCCGTGTGGGGGCTGATGTACAACAGCGGCATCCACGCCACCATCGCCGGTGTCGCCATGGGCCTGATGCTGCGCTGTCACCGTCGCGAGGGCGAGGAGAACTCCCCCGGTGAGCACATCGAGCATCTCGTGCGGCCCCTGTCCGCGGGTCTCGCGGTCCCGTTGTTCGCCCTGTTCAGCGCCGGTGTGGTCGTCTCCGGCGACGCACTCGCGGAGGTGTTCACCCAGCCCGAGACGCTCGGCGTGGTGCTCGGCCTCGTCGTCGGCAAGATGCTCGGCATCTTCGGTGGCACCTGGCTGACAGCTCGATTCACCAAGGCCTCACTCAGCGACGACCTCGCCTGGGCGGACGTGCTCGCGGTGGCGACCCTGGCCGGTATCGGTTTCACCGTCTCGCTGCTCATCGGTGAACTCGCCTTCGAGGGCGACGCGACGATGACGGACAGCGTCAAGGCCGCCGTCCTGACCGGATCGCTGATCGCCACCGCCGTCGCGACCGTCCTGCTGAAGCTACGGAACGCCAAGTACCGCAGGCTGATCGAGGAAGAGGAGCGCGACGAGGACCTCAGCGGCATTCCCGACGTCTACGAACAGGACGACCCGGCGTACCACCTGCGCATGGCCGACATCCTTGAACGCAAGGCCGCCGAACACCGGCGACTCGCCCGGGAGAAGGCCGCCGAGCAGGACGCGCTTGCCGAAAGGGCGGGCGGGGCAGGCGACGGGCACGACGGTCCGGCATGATCTGACGAGACGGTACAAAAGACTGGACCGTACGCGCAGGCACGAGGAACGTACGCCAGACGTACGCAGGAGAGGGAGACCGCGATGAGCGCACCCGACGGCAGCCCGGTCGGCGCCGAACGCAGCATCGGCCAGCTGTTCGCCTCGGCGACAGCCGACATGTCGGCGCTGGTGCACGACGAGATCGCGCTGGCGAAGGCGCAGCTCAGGCAAGACGTCAAGCGGGGTGCGACCAGTGGCGGCGCGTTCACGGCGGCCGGAGTGCTGC
Source organism: Streptomyces sp. NPDC031365 (assembly GCF_055569765.1). NCBI lineage: Bacteria > Bacillati > Actinomycetota > Actinomycetes > Kitasatosporales > Streptomycetaceae > Streptomyces > Streptomyces sp. NPDC031365. The sequence continues at coordinate 168,160 of NZ_JBVIIM010000010.1, forward strand.
TCCTGTTCTCCCTGCCGATGCTGAACTTCGCCCTCGCCTACGGAATCCGCACCTGGAGCGGCTGGAACCTCGCGCTCTGCTTCCTGCTGTCCTTCGCGGCGAACGTGCTGATCGCCGCGGTCCTCGCACTCATCGGCATCACCTTCGCCAAGAAGGCCAAGAAGGGCCGCGGCCCGCAGAAGGTCGCCGCCTCGATGAAGGAGACGGCGGGCGTCCTGCAGAAGGCCAAGCCGCACCCGCGTCCCGCCCTGCCTCAGGACCGGGTCCCCCAGGGCATCGAGGCTGTGGCACGCTCGTCCTCATGACGGACCCCGCCACCACCCCTTCGGCGCACCCCTCTTCGGCCGTACGCCTCGACATCCCCGGCGGCACGGGGCTCATCCACCGGGACGTCGCCGCCAACGGCGCACGTTTCCACATCGCGGAGCTGGGCGACGGCCCCCTGGTGCTGCTGCTGCACGGCTTCCCCCAGTTCTGGTGGACCTGGCGGCACCAGCTGCCGGCGCTCGCCGACGCCGGTTTCCGGGCTGTCGCCATGGACCTGCGGGGCGTCGGCGGCAGCGACCGTACGCCGCGCGGTTACGACCCGGCCAACCTCGCGCTGGACATCACCGGGGTGATCCGCTCCCTCGGCGAGCCGGACGCCGCGCTGGTCGGACACGACCTGGGCGGATACCTGGCGTGGACGGCGGCGGCGATGCGCCCCAAGCTCGTACGACGGCTGGCGGTCACGTCCATGCCGCATCCACGGCGCTGGCGGTCGGCGATGCTCTCCGACGCCAGGCAGTCGGCCGCTCTGTCCCACATCTGGGGGTTCCAGCGGCCCTGGATCCCGGAGCGGCAGCTCACCGCGGACGACGGGGCACTGGTGGCGAAGCTCATCCAGGACTGGTCCGGGCCGCAGCCGCCCGACGACAAGGCACTGGAGATCTACCGGCGGGCCATGTGCGTCCCCTCCACGGCACACTGCTCGATCGAGCCGTACCGCTGGATGGTGCGCTCCCTGGCCCGCCCGGACGGCATCCAGTTCAACCGCAGGATGAAGCGGCCGGTGCGGGTGCCGACGCTGCATCTGCACGGCTCGCTGGACCCGGTCGTCCGCACGCGCAGTGCCGCGGGTTCCGGGCAGTACGTCGAAGCGCCGTACCGCTGGCGGTTGTTCGACGGGCTATGCCACTTCCCGCACGAAGAGGACCCGGTCGCCTTCTCCACAGAACTGATCAACTGGCTGAAGGATCCCGAGCCCGACCGGTAACCGGTCGGACGCTCTCCGTGCGGCTTCCGGTCCCCGCATTCTGAACACTTGTCCGACGAACGCCAATTGCCTGCCGCATAGGCCAAATGCAGGCCCCTGAGGCGGTTATCGACCATGAGGCGGGGGCAAACGTCGGGGTATGGGCTGGACGCACGACTACAGTGACGCAAGCCGCAATCGCCGTACGGCGGGCGGTGTGGGTTCCCATCAGCGAGGCGGTGCACCACAGATGGCGGCAACGGACCTCAGGGTGGGAATCCCGCGCATCCTCCGTCGCCGGGCCCGCTGGGTGTCCGTACGCCTGCGTCATCCCCGCGGCTGACGCCCACTCACCTCACAGCGCGCAGCTGTCGCTGTCCACCTGCCGGTTCACGGTACGTCCCTTGGCGATGTCCTCCTGGATCTCGTCCACGGTGAGCGCGTATCCCGTCTCGGCATTGTCGCGGGACTTGGCGAAGACCACGCCGTAGACCGTGCCCTCGGTGCTCAGCAGCGGGCCGCCGGAGTTGCCCTGACGGACGTTCGCGAACAGGGAGTACACATCGCGCCGGACCGTGCTCCGGTGGTAGATATCCGCGCCGGTGGCCGTGATGCGGCCGCGTACGCGGGCGGCCCGCACGTCGTACGCCCCGTTCTCGGGGAAGCCGGCGACGATGGCGCCGTCACCGCTGCTCGCGTCCTCGGTCGCGAACCGCAGTGCCGGTGCCTTCATGTCGGGGACGTCGAGGACGGCGATGTCGCGCTCCCAGTCGTAGAGGACGACCCGTGCGTCGTACTTCCTTCCCTCGCCGCCTATCTGCACGGTCGGTTCGTCGACGCCGCCCACGACATGCGCGTTGGTCATCACGCGGCGGTCGGCGAAGACGAAGCCGGTGCCCTCCAGGACCTTGCCGCAACTCTCGGCGGTGCCCATGACCTTGACAATGGAACGCTGCGCGCGGTCGGCCACGGGACTGCTCGCGAGAGCCTGGTCCGGCGGCCGTACGTCGTTGATCGGCTCGCTGGCGAACGGGCTGAAGACCTGCGGGAATCCGTTCTGCGCGAGGATGGAGGAGAAGTCGGCGAACCACGTGTCGGCCCGGTCGGGCAGCACCCTGGAGACCCCGAGCAGCACTTTGGAGCCGCGGACCTCCCGGCCCAGTGTGGACAGTGTCGTACCGGCGAGGGCCGAGCCGACCAGCCAGGCGACCAGGAGCATCGCGACGACGTTGACCAGGGCCCCGCCGGTGGCGTCGAGAGCGCGGGCCGGCGACCAGGAGATGTAGCGGCGCAGCTTGTTGCCGAGATGGGTGGTCAGGGCCTGGCCGACGGAGGCACAGACTATGACGACGACGACCGCGACGACGGCGGCGGTCGTGCCGACCTCGGCACTGTCCGTCATGGCGTCCCAGATCACGGGCAGCACATACACGGCGGCGAGACCGCCGCCGAGGAAGCCGATCACCGACAGGATGCCGACGACGAAGCCCTGGCGGTAGCCGACGACCGCGAACCACAGGGCGGCGACCAGCAACAGGATGTCCAGCACGTTCACCGCTTCAAGCCTCGCCTCGTCGTACCCAGCACGGCGACCACCCTGTCATGACCCCCAGTCCAGGGGGACTCGCTTGTCCCGATCCCAGGGGCGCTCCCACCCGGCGAAGTGCAGCAACCGGTCGATGACCCCCGCGGTGAAGCCCCACACAAGGGCCGATTCGACCAGGAATGCCGGTCCCTGGTAACCGCTGGGATGGACCGTGGTCGCACGGTTGTCCGGATGGGTGAGATCGGCCACGGGAACGGTGAACACCCGCGCGGTCTCGTTCAGATCGACGGCGTCCACCGGACTGGGGACGCGCCACCAGCCCAGCACGGGTGTGACGACGAAGCCGCTGACCGGGATGTAGAGCTTCGGCAGTACGCCGAAGAGCTGGACGCCGGACGGGTCGAGCCCGGTCTCCTCCTCGGCCTCGCGCAGAGCCGCCCGCAGCGGTCCGTCACCCTGCGGGTCACCGTCCTCGGCGTCCAGGGCGCCACCGGGGAAGGACGGCTGGCCGGCGTGCGAGCGCAGAGAGCTCGCCCGCTCCATGAGCAGCAGCTCCGGACCGCGCGCGCCGTCACCGAAGAGGATGAGGACGGCCGACTGGCGCCCCGCACCGTTCTCCGGGGGCAGGAAGCGGCTCAACTGTCTCGGCGCCACCGTCTCCGCGGCGTGGGCCACCGGACCCAGCCAGGGAGGCAGCCCCTCCTGGCTGAGCGTCACCCGGCCGCCCTGGGCACCACTCGTCCGCGTCATCGCCACCCCCCTCGTCCGACCGCGTCCCACGGATCCAACGCCCGGCGACCCGGGGAACGTTCCGCCGGCCGCCACCGCGTGCGCCGCTCCGTCATCCGGCCCCCAGCGGCGGGGCGGGCCTGCCCCCGGCGTCGAGGTAGGACTGCGGGGGGTTCAGTCGCTGTCCCGGGAGGCCGCCCTTCTCGTACTTCAGGAGCTTCCGTGCCTTCTCCGGATCCGTCTCGCCCTCGCCGTACGCCGGGCAGAGCGGCGCGATGGGGCAGGCGCCGCAGGCGGGCTTGCGGGCGTGGCAGATGCGGCGGCCGTGCCAGATCACGTGGTGGGACAGGTCGGTCCAGTCACTCTTGGGGAAGAGCGCGCCGACGGCCGCCTCGATCTTGTCGGGGTCGGTCTCCTCGGTCCACTGCCAGCGGCGCACGAGACGCTGGAAGTGGGTGTCCACGGTGATGCCGGGGCGGCCGAAGGCGTTGCCGAGCACCACGAAGGCGGTCTTGCGGCCCACGCCGGGCAGCTTGACGAGATCCTCGAGCCGGCCGGGCACCTCACCGCCGAAGTCCTCCGTGAGCGCCTTCGACAGGCCGATCACCGACTTGGTCTTGGCCCGGAAGAAGCCGGTGGGGCGCAGGATCCCCTCCACCTCCTCGGGATTGGCCTCGGCCAGGTCCTCGGGGGCGGGGTACTTCGCGAAGAGGGCGGGGGTCGTCTGGTTGACGCGCAGGTCGGTGGTCTGGGCCGACAGCACGGTGGCGACGACGAGTTGGAAGGGGTTCTCGAAGTCCAGCTCCGGGTGGGCGTACGGGTACACCTCGGCGAGCTCACGATTGATCCGGCGCGCCCGCCGGACCAACGCGGTGCGCGACTCGGCCCCGGCCGGCTTGACCACAGCCTTCGCGGGGGCGGCCTTGACTGCCGCGGTCGCCTTCTTGGGGGCGATGAGCTGCTTCTTGGGGGGCGGGGCCTTCTTGATGGGGGTGACCTTCTTGGCGGAGGAGGTGGATTTTCCGGCGGAACCGGCCTTCTTGGCAGGCGTCGTCCTGCCCTCGGTCGACGTCCTGCGCTCGGTCGTGGCCTTACGGGCGGTCGTGGCCTTGTCCGCGGTCGCCGGCTTGCGGGCAGGCGCGGCCTCGTCGTTCGCGGCCTTCCCGGGCACGTCCTTGCCGGACGCTGCCTTCTTCGATGCCGCCTTCTTCGACGCAGCCCGCTCCCCCGGCGCACCCGTCCCGCTCACGCGGGCAGCCGCCGGCTTCGTCTCCGACTTGTTCTCCGGCTTCCTCGACGGCGACCTCTTTGCCGTTTTCGCCGTTTTCCTACCGCCATCGGAGCCCTGTTCGCCCACAGCGGAATCGCGACGTACCACCACTCGCGCAGCCCCCTCGGCCTGTGCTCTCACCGGCGATTTGGACACCCGGCCAGCCTACGACCCGGTACCGACATCCGCCCCGGCCCCTGAGGTCCGGCGTCCAATTGGACCCCTGCCGCATACCCCGACCGGCCCGTACGGCATCCTTGTGACAGATCACACTGTTTGGACCGTCCGGCAAAATGGGCACCACGGTCCCCTGGTACGTGGGGAACAAGATCCCCTGAGCAGGTCGACAAGGAGAGAACTCGTGGACGACGTTCTGCGGCGGAACCCGCTTTTCGCGGCGCTCGATGACGAGCAGGCCGCGGAGCTTCGCGCCTCCATGAGCGAGGTGACCCTGGCACGGGGCGACTCCCTGTTCCACGAGGGCGACCCCGGAGACCGCCTGTACGTGGTCACCGAGGGCAAGGTCAAGCTGCACCGCACGTCCCCCGACGGCCGCGAGAACATGCTCGCCGTGGTGGGTCCGAGCGAGCTGATCGGTGAGCTGTCCCTCTTCGACCCGGGCCCGCGCACCGCGACGGCCACGGCGCTGACCGAGGTCAAGCTGCTCGCCCTGGGCCACGGCGACCTCACGCCCTGGCTGAGCGCCCGTCCCGAGGTCGCCACCGCGCTGCTGCGGGCCGTCGCGCGCCGGCTGCGCAAGACCAACGACGCGATGTCGGACCTGGTCTTCTCGGACGTCCCGGGCCGTGTCGCCCGCGCCCTGCTGGACCTCTCCCGCCGCTTCGGCGTGCAGTCCGAGGAGGGCATCCATGTGGTGCACGACCTCACGCAGGAGGAGCTGGCCCAGCTGGTCGGCGCGTCCCGCGAGACGGTCAACAAGGCCCTGGCGGACTTCGCCCAACGCGGGTGGCTCCGCCTGGAGGCCCGCGCGGTGATCCTCCTGGACGTCGAGCGCCTCGCGAAGCGCTCGCGCTGACCTTTCGCACGACCCCGCGACGGAGCCCCGCTTCCCCGAAGGCGGGGCTCCGTCGCGTCCGCGTACGGGCCGAAAACAACGTGCCCCTGACGTCTCCGCGCGGCACAGTGACCCGTATGGCCGAAGCGGTGGAACGCCCCGGACTGGACGCGCGGGGGTACCTCAGGCGGGAGGGCTCCCTCGCGCGGGTGCCGCCTGTCTTCCGCCCCGTTGTGGCCGCCGCGCGGGAGCAGCTGACCGCCGTCTTCGGGACGCGGCTGAACGGCGCGTATCTCTACGGGTCCGTTCCGCGTGGCACCGCACACGTGGGCCGCAGCGACCTCGACCTGCTGGTCGCCCTGCACGGTGAGCCGACCGACCGTGACCGGGACGCCGCGCGTGCGGTGGAAGGACGACTGGACGGCGGGTTCCCGCAGATCGACGGCGTCGGCACACTGCTCTACGCCCGGGAACGGCTGCTGAGCGAGCGGGAGAGGTACGACCTGGGGTGGTTCGTCTCCTGCCTGTGCACGCCGTTGTCCGGCGAGGACCTCGCCGGGCTGCTGCCGCGCTACCGGCCCGACTCGCTGCTCGCCCGCGAGACCAACGGCGATCTGGCGCTGCTCCTCCCCCGCTGGCGTGAACGGATCGCGACGGCCGGCAGCACGGAGGACGCACGGCGGCCCCTCGTCCGTTTCATGTCCCGCCACCTCGTGCGCACCGGTTTCACCCTCGTGATGCCCCGCTGGAACGGCTGGACCAGCGACCTGACGGAGATGGCCGGTGCTTTCGGCGCGTACTACCCGGAGCGGGCGGCGCCGATGCGGGCGGCTGCCGCCCTCGGACGCGATCCGACCGGTGATCCCGTCGTCCTCGCCTCGTACGTCGACGATCTGGGACCTTGGCTCGCCGGGGAGTACGCGCGCGTACACGGCGTGAAGGCCCTCCGGCCTGGTTCACTCCCGTGACTCCAGCGGGCCCGGTTGCGCCGGACGCAGAGCCGGAACCGGAACCAGAACCGGAACCAGAGCCGGAGCCGATCCCGCACGCGGCCCAGGACCCGACCCGCGGACCCTCGGCCCGGTGACACCCTGGCCCGCCACGAACCCAATCCCCCGAGCGGAACCCGGACCCCGACCCGGAGTCAGACCTCAGGCCAGAATCCGAACCAATACCCCGGACCGAGACACCCCGGACCGAGACCCCGGACCGGAATACGGACCGGAATACGGACGCGGCCCCGAGCCCGGCCCCCTACCCTGGCGGGCTAGATGATGCCGTGCTCCCGCAGGTACTCCAGCTGGGCGCGTACCGACAGTTCCGCGGCCGGCCACAGTGAGCGGTCGACGTCGGCGTAGACGTGGGCGACGACCTCGGACGGAGTGCGGTGACCGTCCTCGACGGCCGTCTCGATCTGGGCGAGGCGGTGGGCGCGGTGGGCGAGGTAGTACTCGACGGCGCCCTGGGCGTCCTCAAGGACGGGCCCGTGGCCGGGGAGGATCGTGTGAACACCGTCATCGACGGTGAGCGACCTGAGCCGGCGCAGCGTGTCCAGATAGTCGCCGAGGCGGCCGTCGGGGTGGGCCACGACGGTCGTACCGCGGCCCAGGACGGTGTCACCCGTGAGGACCGCCCGGTCCGCCGGGAGATGGAAGCACAGCGAGTCGGCGGTGTGGCCGGGGGTCGGTACGACCCTCAGCTCCAGGCCGCCGACGGTGATGACGTTCCCGGCGGCCAGCCCTTCGTCGCCGAGCCGCAGCGCCGGGTCCAGGGCCCGCACCTTCGTGCCGGTCAGCTCGGCGAAACGCCCGGCACCCTCGGCGTGATCCGGGTGACCGTGCGTCAGCAGGGTGAGGGCGACACGCTTCCCGGCCCGCGCCGCCGTGCCGATGACGTGACGCAGGTGCCCGTCGTCCAGCGGGCCCGGGTCGACCACGACCGCCAGGTCGGAGTCCGGTTCCGACAGGATCCAGGTGTTGGTGCCGTCCAGGGTCATCGCCGACGGGTTGGGGGCGAGCACGTTGACGGCACGCGCGGTGGCGGGGCCGGATGAGACGCCACCCCGTGGCCGCCCGGGCAGGGTGCTTGCGTCCGTCATGCGGGGGCTCCCCCGGTCGGGATGTGCTGGGTGAACTCGTCATGCCCCGGCCAGGAGAGGACGATCTCTCCGTCCACCAGACGCGCGGTGGCCAGTACCGGTGTGAGGTCCCGCTCGGGAGCCGAGTCGAGCGCTTCCGCGGCCGTGGCGTACGCGGCGAGCTGGCGCAGGGTCGCGATGGTCGGGGGCATCATCAGCAGCTCGCCCCGGTCGTAGCCGTCGGCCGCCCCGCGCGGGGTGATCCACACCGTGCGGTCGGCCTCCGTGGAGGCGTTGCGGGTGCGCTGCCCCTCGGGGAGCGCGGCGACGAAGAACCAGGTGTCGTAGCGGCGGGGTTCGAACTCGGGGGTGATCCAGCGGGTCCAGGCGCCGAGCAGGTCCGAGCGCAGGACCAGCCCACGGCGGTCGAGGAACTCCGCGAAGGACAGCTCCCGCGCGACGAGCGCGGCCCGGTCCGCCTCCCAGTCCTCGCCGGTCGTGTCACCGACCACGGAGCCGGAAGCGGGCCCGGCGAGCAGCACCCCGGCCTCCTCGTACGTCTCCCGTACGGCGGCGCAGACGATCGCCTGGGCCCCCGCCTCGTCGACTCCGAGCCGGTCCGCCCACCACGCGCGTGTGGGGCCCGCCCAGCGGACGTGCCGGTCGTCGTCACGCGGATCGACGCCGCCTCCGGGGTAGGCGTAGGCGCCGCCCGCGAACGCCATGGACGTACGCCGGCGCAGCATGTGCACAGCCGGGCCGTCGCCGGTGTCCTTGAGCAGCATGACGGTGGCCGCCCGCTTGGGCGTGACCGGCGCGAGGCCGCCACCGGCGAGCGCCCGGATCCGCTCCGGCCACTCCGGCGGGTACCACTGACCGTCTGCCTGCGCGTTCGCCATGGCCGGAGGCTATCCCGTGACGCCCTGATGTTCGAGTGCCCACGGAACGGCCGGGGCGTACGGGCCTGGGGCGGGCGACGAGGGCAGGACGACGGGTGGCGGGGCTCGGCGGCTACGCCCGGCGCCCTGGCGCGGTGCGCAGCCGGCCGACGGGCCCCGCCACGCCGATCCACCGTGCGCCGGGACGGCACGCCCGGCCCAGGCCTACGCCTGGGTGAGCTCCACCTGGACCTCGATCTCCACCGGCGCGTCCAGCGGCAGCACCGCGACGCCCACCGCGCTGCGGGCGTGGACGCCCTTGTCGCCGAAGACCTCGCCCAGCAGCTCGCTCGCACCGTTGACGACGCCCGGCTGGCCCGTGAAGTCCGCCGCGGAGGCCACGAAGCCCACGACCTTCACCACGCGCGCCACCCGGTCCAGGTCCCCGGCGACGGACTTGACCGCGGCGAGGGCGTTCAGCGCACAGGTACGCGCCAGCTCCTTCGCCTCCTCCGCGGTGACTTCCGCGCCGACCTTGCCGGTCATCGGGAGCTTGCCGTCCACCATGGGCAGCTGGCCGGAGGTGAAGACGTACTGCCCCGACCGCACGGCCGGCTGGTACGCGGCCAGCGGAGGCACGACCTCCGGCAGGCTCAGGCCCAGTGCCGCCAGCTTCGCACCGACGGCGCTCATGCCTGCTTCTCGCGCTTCAGGTAGGCCACCATCTGCTCGGGGTTGTTCGGCCCGGGCACGACCTGGACGAGCTCCCAGCCGTCCTCGCCCCAGGTGTCCAGAATCTGCTTCGTCGCGTGGACAAGCAGCGGCACAGTCGCGTATTCCCACTTGGTCATGCGGCCGACTCTAGCCGCTGCCGCCGCCGGTCCCGGTGGCCGCACCACCCCGGCGCACCGGTCGGCCGAGGACCGCGTATCCGCCCGCCGTCGTCCCGGCGGCTCCGGGTAACTGCCACCCGGAGCCGCCGGGACGCACGGCAAGCATTTAGGCTCGAAGACGTGAGCAGGCTCCAGGTCGTCAGTGGCAAGGGCGGAACCGGCAAGACCACGGTGGCCGCCGCCCTCGCGTTGGCCCTGGCCACGGAGGGGAAGCGGACGCTCCTCGTCGAGGTCGAGGGCCGGCAAGGCATCGCACAGCTCTTCGAGACGGAGGCGCTGCCGTACGAAGAGCGGAAGATCGCCGTAGCACCGGGCGGCGGGGAGGTGTACGCACTCGCCATCGACGCCGAACTGGCCCTTCTGGACTACCTCCAGATGTTCTACAAACTGGGCGGCGCGGGCCGGGCCCTGAGAAAGCTCGGCGCGATCGACTTCGCGACCACCATCGCCCCCGGCGTCCGGGACGTCCTGCTGACCGGCAAGGCCTGCGAGGCGGTCCGGCGCAAGGACAAGACCGGCCGGTTCGTCTACGACTACGTCGTGATGGACGCCCCGCCGACCGGCCGCATCACCCGCTTCCTCAACGTCAACGACGAGGTCGCCGGGCTCGCCAGGATCGGCCCGATACACAATCAGGCGCAGGCGGTCATGCGGGTGCTGAAGTCGCCGGAGACGGCCGTGCACCTGGTGACGCTGCTGGAGGAGATGCCGGTCCAGGAGACCGCGGACGGCATCGCGGAGCTGCGCGCCGCGCGGCTGCCGGTGGGCAGGGTCATCGTGAACATGGTGCGGCCGCAGTTGCTGGACGACGCCGCCCTGGAACTCGTGGCGGCCGTCCCTCGTTCCACTGTCGCGCGGGCCCTGTCGTCCGCAGGCCTCGGCGGCGCCCGGCGCGGCGGCCACGCCGAACGGCTGGTGGAGCCGCTGCTCGCGCAGGCGGAGGAGTACGCCGAGCGGTACGCGCTGGAGGCGGAGCAGCGTGCCGTGCTGGCCGACCTCGACGTGCCGTTGCACGAACTTCCGCTGCTCGCGGAGGGCCTGGACCTGGCCGGCCTGTACGCACTGGCCAGGAATCTGCGCGAACAGGACGTCGCATGACCCACCGTGCCCGTGCGCCCCGGCCGTTGCCTCGCCCCCGCCACCCCCGTACCAGTACCAGCCCCGTCACGAGTCGGAAGCACCGGAAGCAGGGGAAGCCATGAGCCGTCGTCCGGAACCGGCGCAGACCCACGACCCGGCCCCTCACCACCTCTCCCCCACGCGCACGCTCGACATCGACCCGCTGCTCGAGGACCCGGACACCCGGATCGTGGTGTGCTGCGGCTCGGGCGGGGTCGGCAAGACGACCACCGCGGCGGCACTGGGCCTGCGCGCGGCCGAGCGGGGACGCAAGGTGGTGGTCCTGACCATCGACCCGGCGCGCCGGCTCGCCCAGTCCATGGGGATCGACTCGCTCGACAACACCCCGCGCCGGGTGAAGGGCATCGACGACTCCGCGGGCGGCGAACTGCACGCGATGATGCTCGACATGAAGCGCACCTTCGACGAGATCGTCGAGGGGCACGCGGACCCCGAGCGGGCCGCCGCGATCCTGGGCAACCCGTTCTACCAGTCGCTCTCGGCGGGCTTCGCGGGCACGCAGGAGTACATGGCGATGGAGAAACTGGGCCAGCTGCGGTCCCGGGACGAGTGGGACCTCATCGTGGTCGACACCCCGCCCTCCCGGTCCGCGCTGGACTTCCTGGACGCCCCCAAGCGGCTGGGATCCTTCCTCGACGGCAAGCTGATCCGGGTACTGCTGGCCCCGGCGAAGGTCGGCGGCCGCGCGGGGATGAAGTTCCTGAACGTCGGAATGTCGATGATGACCGGTGCGCTGGGCAAGGTGCTCGGCGGGCAGCTGCTGAAGGACGTCCAGACGTTCGTGGCCGCGATGGACTCGATGTTCGGCGGCTTCCGTACGCGCGCGGACGCCACGTACAAGCTGCTCCAGGCGCCCGGGACGGCCTTCCTGGTGGTGGCGGCCCCCGAACGGGACGCGCTGCGCGAGGCCGCGTACTTCGTGGAGCGGCTGGCCGCGGAGGACATGCCGCTGGCCGGTCTGGTGCTCAACCGCGTCCATGGCAGCGGCGCGGACCGGCTGTCGGCCGAGCGGGCGCTCGCCGCCGCGGAAAATCTTGAGGACTCCCGCATTGTGGATCAGGAGGGCGGGAAAGCTGGACTTCGTAACTCTCCCGAAACGTACGGCAGTTCAGAATCGCCCGCTTCATCCGCGACCGTCGGCACACCAGCTCAGGACGTCCCCGGGGAAGGCTCCCCCGCCACCGCGGACGACACGGAAGCAGCCGCGGCCCCGGACGCGGAGCGGTCCGTCGACCGGCTCACCGCGGGCCTGCTGAGGCTGCACGCCGAGCGGATGCGGCTGGTCTCGCGCGAGCAGCGCACGCGTGACCGCTTCACCGCCCTCCACCCCGAGGTGGCGGTGACCGAGGTGGCCGCGCTGCCCGGCGATGTGCACGACCTCACAGGGCTGCGGGACATCGGCGACCGGCTCGCGGCCGCCCGGCCGGAGCTGCCCGAAACGCCCTGACCGGGGCACCGGTCGTGACCAAGGACCCCCCGAGGGCCCTCAGCTCACCGCGGCGTAATTCTCGTACACCTCGTCGTCGCTGAGGGGCACGACACCCGTACCCCGCTCGTACTCCGAGCGCGCGGTCTCCAGCAGCCTGCGCCAGGAGGTCACGGTCGGCCGCCGGCGCAGCAGCGCACGGCGCTCACGCTCCGTCATGCCTCCCCATACGCCGAACTCGACGCGGTTGTCCAGCGCGTCGGCCAGGCACTCCGTACGCACCGGGCATCCGGTGCACACCGCCTTGGCCCTGTTCTGTGCTGCTCCTTGAACGAACAGTTCATCCGGATCAGTAGTGCGGCAGGCAGCCTGCGCACTCCAGTCGGTAACCCAGCCCATACCGGCGCCGTCCTCTCCCGAATCGAGGCTCCCCCACGGCGGCAGCGGCATATTCACCGCCGCCAGTTGAGGACGTTACGGAAGGTGGGCACAGCGCAACACCCCCAGCGGGCCCAATCTTGAATGGTCCGAACGGACTATGGGTAAGCGGCAGATCACCCGGGGGAGTGAGGGGGCGACATGCGTGACAAAGGGGGCGTTTCGGGTCAGTTCAGTTGCGCCACAACGGGCACCGCAGGACACACAAGGCGGTTCCGGACACGAGCTCAACACCCTTCAACGAAACTCATATGAAGAACATCGAAGAGATCCGGAACGATTCGGGGTCGCCGGACGTATTGATACGTGGCCTCACTGCTGTGACAGTTGAGTGCAGCTTAGGCCAAGGCATATACGCTTGTCCGGCGAATGAGAACGTAGGCTGCTCCCATGCCAAAGAAGCGCTCGGGCGGTGGTCTGTCCTCCACGCAGCAGGCCGCCAAGTTCCTCGGAGTCAGTGTCCTCGCGGGGGCCGTCATGGCCGGCATCGCGCTGCCCGCCGTGGGCGCGCTGGGCCTCGCGGCCAAGGGGTCGGTCGAGAGCTTCGACGAGCTTCCGGTCAACCTCAAGACTCCGCCGCTCAGCCAGCGCACCACCATCCTCGACGCCGACGGCGGCACGATCGCCACCGTCTACTCACGCGACCGCACGGTGGTCGACCTCAAGGACATCTCGCCGTACCTGCAGAAGGCGATCGTCGCGATCGAGGACTCGCGCTTCTACGAGCACGGCGCGGTGGACCTGAAGGGCGTGCTGCGCGCGCTCAACAAGAACGCGCGCAGCGGTGAGGTCTCCGAGGGCGCCTCCACGCTCACGCAGCAGTACGTGAAGAACGTCTTCGTCGAGGAGGCGGGCGACGACCCGACGAAGGTCGCGCAGGCCACCCAGCAGACCATCGGCCGCAAGATCGCCGAACTCAAGTTCGCGATCCAGGTCGAGGAGGAGCTGGGCAAGAAGAAGATCCTCGAGAACTACCTGAACATCACCTTCTTCGGCCAGCAGGCCTACGGCGTCGAGGCCGCCGCCCAGCGCTACTTCTCCAAGCCCGCCAAGGACCTCAACCTCCAGGAGTCCGCCCTCCTCGCCGGCCTCGTCCAGTCACCGAGCCGCTACGACCCGGTCAATGACGAGACGGAGGCGAAGAAGCGGCGCAATGTCGTCCTCCAGCGGATGGCCGCGGTCGGCGACGTCTCGCAGGAGCAGGCCGCCAAGGCCGCGAGCTCCCCGCTCGGCCTGAACATCAGCAAGCCGAAGAACGGCTGCATCACGGCGGTCAACGACGCGAGCTTCTTCTGCGACTACGTGCGCGAGGTGTTCCTGAGCGACCCGGTCTTCGGCAAGACCCGGGAGGCCCGGTCCAAAATCTGGAACCAGGGCGGTCTGACGATCCGGACCACGCTCACCCGGCAGGCGCAGGCGTCGGTTCACGACTCTCTGGACGACCACGTCAACAAGAGCGACTCGGTCGCCGCTGCGGTCACCCTGGTGGAGCCCGGCACGGGCAAGATCCTCGGCATGGGCCAGTCGAAGCCGTTCGGCTACGGCAAGAACGAGACCGAGATCAACTATTCGGTCGACCACGGCATGGGCGGATCCAACTACGGCTTCCCGACCGGTTCGACCTTCAAGCCCTTCGTCGCGGCGGCCGCGCTCGAGGAGGGGCGGCCGGTCACCCAGGAGTACTCGTCGCCGTACGAGATGCCCTACCCCGACCCGGTGCAGACGTGCAGCGGGAAGCCCTGGATGAACCAAGGCAATGAGACCGTCCCCAACGAGAGCAGGTCGGAGGTGGGCCCGTACCGGCTGAAGGAGGCGATGGCCCTCTCGGTCAACACCTACTTCGTGCAGATGGTCGCCGACATCGGCCTGTGCCCGGTGGTGAAGATGACCGACGGGCTGCACGTCGTGCAGGGCAACGGCGACAAGCTCCCGGAGGTGCCCGCCGTCTCCCTCGGTTCCAAGGGCATCTCCCCGCTGACCATGGCGAGCGCCTACGCCGCCTTCGCCTCCCGGGGCATGTACTGCACGCCGATCGCCATCGAGTCGATCACCCAGAAGATCGGTGAACGGAAGAAGTCGCTGGAGGTGCCGAAGTCGACGTGCTCACGGGCGATGAGCGAGAAGACCGCGGACACGGTCAACACCCTGCTGCAGGGTGTCGTCGACTCCGGTACGGGTCAGGAGGCCGGTCTCACGGACCGCGCCAACGCCGGTAAGACCGGTACCACGGACGAGCGCAAGAACGCCTGGTTCGTGGGCTACACGCCGAACCTGTCGGGCGCGGTCTGGGTCGGCAGTGCCACCCAGCAGGTCAAGATGGTCAACATCACCATCGGCGGTGTCCCCCACGCCAAGGTCTACGGCGGCTCCGTGCCTGGCCCCATCTGGCGCGACGCCATGACCGGCGCGCTGTCGGGCAAGGAGGCCCCGTCCTTCAACCTCGTGAACATCCCGGAACCCAAGGACCCCGACAAGGACCGTGACCGTGACGACGACGGCAACAACGGTGACGGCGGTCTCATCGGCGGCCTGATCGGCGGCGGCAACGGCAACGGGGGCGGCAACGGCGGAGGCGGCCCGGGTGGCAGCGAGCCGGACCCGACCTTCTCCATCCCGGAGGGCTTCATCCAGGGGCCGGGGAACGGGCCCGGAGGGCGCGACTGACCTGGCCGGTCCGACGGGGATACGTCGAACGGCCCCCGCAGCGCGCCACATGGGCGCACTGCGGGGGCCGTTCGACGTCGCACTCGCGGCGATGTGACCGGACGGGCCTCACCTTGGCCGTGCACGGCGACGCACTGGGAGGACCGGCCCAGCGACCGGCCCAGCTACCGGCATCCCGGGTACCGACCCGGCGGCCGTACGCGGTACCGACCCGGCGGCCCTACGCGGTACCGGCTCGGCGGCCCTACGCGGTATCGGCCCTGAAGGCGCCGGTTCTGCGGCCGGCGCCGCCGTACCGTCCGCTCAGTCGGCCAGCAGCTTCTTCACCGCGGCCGCCACGCGGCCGCCCTCCGCCTGCCCGGCCACCTTCGGGTTCACGATCTTCATCACGGCGCCCATGGCCCGCGGGCCTTCCGCCCCCGCCGCCTTCGCCTCCTCCACCGCCTGGGAGACGATCGCGTTCAGCTCCTCGTCGGACAGCTGCTGGGGCAGGTATTCGGCCAGCACCTCGCCCTCCGCCTTCTCCCGCGCGGACTGCTCGGGGCGCCCACCCTGTGCGAAGGCCTCCGCGGCCTCGCGGCGCTTCTTCGCCTCGCGGGTGATCACCTTCTGCACCTCGTCGTCGGAGAGCTCGCGCTTCTCCTTGCCCGCGACCTCCTCCTTGGTGATCGCGGCGAGCGTCAGCCGGAGCGTCGAGGAGCGGAGCTCGTCGCGCCCCCTGATCGCGGCGTTGAGGTCTTCCTGCAGCTTCGACTTGAGCGTGGTCATGACCTGATTGTCGCAGGTACGGGAGCAAGGACGCCTGCCCATTTAAGGCACCCCGAACCCACGCACCGGCCGTTCGGCGGGACCTCGGGAGTCTGACACGATGGACGCATGCGCGCGCGATACGGAATCCCCCTGGGAATCACGGCGGCCGGCGCCGCCGGACTGCTGTACGCGGCGGGTTTCGAGGCCCGCTCCTTCCGTCTCCGACGGGTGACCGTCCCCGTCCTGCCCTCCGGGCTGCGCCCTCTGCGCGTGCTGCAGGTCTCCGACATCCACATGGTCCGCGACCAGCGCAAGAAGCAGCGCTGGCTGCGTTCCCTGGCGGGTCTGCGCCCCGACTTCGTGATCAACACGGGTGACAACCTGTCCGACCCCGAGGGCGTCCCCGAGGTCCTCGACGCACTCGGCCCCCTGATGGAGTTCCCGGGCGCGTACGTCTTCGGCTCCAACGACTACTACGGCCCCAAGCCGCGCAACCCCGCCCGCTACCTGTTCGAGAAGGCCCAGGGCCGCCACGGCCTCAACGGCAACGCCCCGGTGGTCGGCGCGGTGCACAACCCGTGGGAAGACCTCCGGGACGGCTTCGACTCGGCGGGCTGGCTGAACCTCACCAACACCAGGGGCACGCTGAAGATCGAGGGCGCGTCGATCGAGCTGACCGGCCTGGACGACCCGCACATCAAGCGCGACCGCTACCCGGAGGTCGCGGGCGGCCCGTCTGCCTCGGCAGACTTCTCGATGGGCGTCGTCCACGCCCCCTACCTGCGCGTCCTGGACTCCTTCACCGCCGACGGCTACCCCCTGGTCCTGGCCGGCCACACCCACGGCGGCCAGCTCTGCATCCCCTTCTACGGCGCCCTGGTCACCAACTGCGACCTGGACACGGACCGCGTGAAGGGCCTGTCCGCACACACCTCGCAGGGCCGCTCGTCCTACCTCCACGTGTCGGCGGGCTGCGGCACCAGCCGCTACACCCCGGTCCGCTTCGCCTGCCCCCCGGAAGCGACGCTGCTGACCCTCGTCGGCCGCGACCAGGTCGGCGCCCGGTAACCCGTCCGGCCCACCCATATCGCCACACACCACACCTCCGCTCACCCTGGGGTGCATGACCGCCCCGATACCCCGGGACATCCCGGACCTCCCCGCCCTTCCGCGCACGAGGCCCCGGCTACTGCCCTCCGCCGTCCCCGCCCGAGCCGTCGTACCGCTGGTGCGGCGCCCGGTGGCGGCGGCGTACCGCCTGACCCTCGCGCTGGTGGCCACGGGCGCGGCGCTGACCGAGATCCTCCTCGGCAGCCCGGCCCGGGTCCTGAGCTACTTCGCGGTCCAGAGCGCGGTCCTGCTGGCCGTGGTCATGCTCGCCTCGGCCCGCCGCGCGTGGCTCGCCCGTCATCCCCTGCCGGGCGCCCTCACAGGAGCGGCCCTGCTGTACGTCGTCATGGCGGCCCTGGTCCACCACCTGCTCGTCGCCGACGCCACCCCCCACTTCTCGATGACGGCCGCCTCCGCAGGGCCTTCCTGGCCGGCTTCCCTCGCCGCCCACACCCTGCACACGGTGCTCCCCATCGCCGCGCTGCTGGACTGGCTGCTCCTCTCCCCACCGGCCCGCATGCACCTCCGCCGGGCCGCGACCTGGCTGCTGTACCCCCTGGCCTACCTGGCCTTCAGCCTCGCCCGCGGCGAACTCCTCCCCGGCTCCCCGGCCCGCTACCTCTACCCCTTCCTCGACGTCGCCCGGCACGGCTACAAGAGCGTCCTCGCGAACGCCCTCCTCCTCGGCCTCTCCTTCTACGCCCTGGCCGTCCTCCTCGTGGCCCTGGACCGCGTCCGCCCGAGCCCGGTCCGCCGCCCCTCGAAAACCGGATTTCGTCTCTAGCCACCGGTGGGCTAAAGTAAACGTCGTCGCCGCGACAGCAGCGACGATCGGGGTGTAGCGCAGCTTGGCAGCGCGCTTCGTTCGGGACGAAGAGGTCGTGGGTTCAAATCCCGCCACCCCGACAGTGAAGTACCAGGTCAGGGGCCTGATCCGCAGTGCGGGTCGGGCCCCTGAGTGGTTTCTGGAGATCGCTTGGGAGGAATCTGGGAGAAGATCTCGGTCGGCGTCTCCCAAGAGCAGTCTCCAGTGCCGCAGGAACAGCGGCGCTCGCGCGCCCGATGACCTGCGCATACCTCAACCTGGCGCCCGCCCCGCCGCGGCGACCCACCGCTCCTGGCACACCAGCCAGGTTTTCCGCGGCAGCCCACGCCCCGCCACGACGTCCTGATCGCCTGATCGCCGGCCGCGCACCAGTGGTAAGGAGTGCGGCACCGAGAGTATGGTCTTTTGTATGGCGACGAAGAAGGTAACCGTAACGATTCCCGCGGATCTCCTGGACGAGATCCGCGGGGACGTGGCAGAGCGGGGCCTGTCGGCGTACGTCGCCGAGGCGCTGCGCTTCAAGCGCGACCGGGACCGGCTCCTGGAACTGGTCGACTGGCTGCAGGAAGAACACGGCCCGGTTACTGAGGACGAGCGTATGGCAGCCCTCGACGAGTTGGAGGATCTCGACGCCGAACACGAGCGGCGCCGCGCCTCCGGACAGCGCAACGCCGGAGAGGCTGCGTGAAGAAGCGAGCCGGTGAGCACGGGCAGAGGCCGCTCCGTGTTTTCGTCCTGGACTGTGAAGCCCTGTCCCTGGCGGTGCGCGGTGATCGGAAGGTGATCGCCTGGCTCGATCTCGCGGCGCGAGGGGAGGCCGAGGTGGTGACGTCGCCGATGACTCTGGTCGAGGCATACGACGGCAGAACGACCGAACAGCGCTGGGACTGGGTGCTGTCCCGGCTCCAGGTCGCCGACATCGGGAAGGACGAGGCCCGCCAGGCGCGCCGGCTCCTGGCCGACACCAAGTTGCACGGCCACAAGTACGCGATCGACGCCGTGCTGGCCGTGATCGCGCGACAGCAGAAGGGACAGGTCACCGTCTTCACCTCAGACGTCGACGACCTGGAGAAGCTGGTCCCGGACACGATCGTCGTCAAGAAGGTGTGACCCGAACCCACGCCCCTCAAGGGCCCGCAGCCGGGATGGCACCAGCCCAGGAGTGGGACATCCGCACGGCTTCAGACCCTGGATCCTGGCCAGCCAGGACGGACGCGGCATTCGCCCTACCCAACCGGGCTCTCATCACTCAATGTCGCGACAGCCTTCGCGGCCTCGGACTCGGCGCGCTCCCGTGCGTCCTGCGCATGGTCTGCTGCCCTTCTGCTCACGGCCAGGAAACCGAAGAGCGCTGCCGTCAGGTGCCGTTGGTCTGCCGGCCGTTACTACCGGCGCCCTGGCCGAGGCTGTCGTGTGCGGAAGATCTCGAAGGTCCACCAGGAAGCGCCCATATCGGCTCCATGGACCGGGTCGGTGCGGCCGGCGACAACGCGGCAATGGTTTCGTCGGTGCCTCACCTGTTCCCTCTGCGTGTCTACCGGATCCCGCATGTCTGCGGCCGCTGAGGGTCAGTACCGGGGATTGCGTCCATGACCAGGGGTCCGGGCTGGAGCGTCTGGGTCGTTCAGCCGGTCTCTCGGTGGCTGACTTCCGGCGGACCGACTGCGATGCTACGACGATGGCGAACATCGGAGCGATCGTGATGAACGTGGCGGACATCCGCCGTGCGTCGAAGTTCTGGAGCCGGGCTCTCGATTATGTCCCTCGCGAAGGTGACGAGGCGGTGCTGGCACCCTCGAGCGGCGAAGGTCCACTTCTGTGGTTGGACGAGGAGGACCGGACGCACATCGAGCTGTGGACGGCCCATGCGGAGGAGCAGCGGGCCGAAGTCGAACGACTCATCTCGCTCGGCGCCAAGCGGGTCGACTGGACCTACCCGGATGATGCCAACTTCGTCGTGCTCGCCGATACCGAGGGCAACCTGTTCTGCGTGATCAACGCTGACGACAGCACGGCGTAGACCTCGCCCAGGACGGCATCGATGCGATCGCACGGCTGGAACTCGTGCGCCCACTGAGCGAGTTGGGCGCCCAACTGGGGGAGATCCGTCGACTGGCCGACGGGGGGACCATCCTGCACGCGCGAGGAGGGCGGACGGCACCCTCGGCGACACGGTCGGCCACATCATGCGGGAGACCGGGCTCGCCGCCCGGAGGGGGCCGCAGTGCCCATGACGCGGGTGCCCGTGCCGGTTCCCCGGCTCAGTGCATGCCGCGTTCTTCCAGGGCTGTCCTCAGGCTGCGCAGCGCGTAGTAGACGCGGGACTTCACCGTGCCCTGGGGGACGCCCAGGGCCGCGGCCGCCTGCTGGGTCGTGTGGTCGGCGATGTAGGTGGCCTGGAGGGCTTCACGATGTGCCGGGGTCAGGGCCAGAAGGGCGTCCCGGAGCACGATGGACGACAGCATGCGCTCGATGTCGTCCGCCTCGGCGCCCAGTTCGGCGAGCCAGGCCGCGCCGCCGATCTCCGCCGGCCGGGCGGCGCGGGAACGGTGCGCGTCGATGACGATGTTGCGGGCGACACGGAACATCCAGGGGCGTACGGCCATGCCCTCGTCGTCGACCAGGTTCTGCTTGGCCCAGCAGCGCAGCAGTGTCTCCTGGAGGACGTCCTCCGTGCGGTGTGTGTCTCCGCCCAGCATGCGCAGTACGTACGCGTAGAGCGCTGGGCCGTGTTCCACGTAGAGGTCGCGCATGGCCCGTTCCTCGGGCGAGGTGGCGCTCGCCGATCCGATGACCGTCACGTTCATGGTGTGCTCCTGCTCCTTGGGGTGACCGCATCCGGTCCTGTCGGACCGGATGCGGAGCCTCCGGGCGAAGAGTGTTCCTGGGAACGTTCCACATTCATTTGACGGGCGTTGTACAGCGCGTACATCGGGAGCGGGGCTCGGGCCGGTCGTGCCTTCTTCTGACGTCGTACCGTCGTGGTCGAGCCGCATGTTGGTGCTGTCCGGCGGGCTCGACAGTAGGCAACGGGCCGCGATACGAAGTGGTTCAAACCAGTGGGGCTACTTCTGTTCGCGGCCCGTACGGTCGTCGACATCCCTCTGTCGGGGCGGCGGGCCCCAGCGCCCCGGTCGGTGGCGACGGTGGCAGGAGCAGCGGCAGTGGCAGCGGCAGCGGCAGCGGCAGCGGAAGTTGAACCGTCCTCACCTGTCGCCCGTTGTACGGGTGCCTGGCCGCTGCCGCCCCCCGTGCGGCGGCCGGGCCCCGGTCGGAGAAAGCACAGGGAAGCGGAGGGAAGCGGAGGGAAGCAGACGGAGCAGAGAATGGACAAGGCAGGCTGAAGCAGGTCGACGGAAGAGTCAGTCGAGCCGGGCGAGTCGCTCACGGATCTTCTCGGCGTCCGCGTGGTCGCAGCCCGAGAAGATCGCCAGTGCCTCCGTCCAGCTGCTGCGTGCCGCCTCGGGTTCCCCGGCACCCATCTGGGCGTCGCCGAGGTTGCCGAGGGTGTGGCCCTCCCCTCCACGGTTCCGGGTGTCCCGGTGGGCCTTGAGCGCCTGGCGGTAGTAACCGACCGCCTCGTCGTAGCGGTGGAGGCGGCTGTGGGCCGTGCCGATGATGTCGAGAGCGACGCCTTCGACCCAGCGGTTGTCGTGGACGCGCAGGAGGGTCAGTGCCTGCTCCAGACAGCCGACGGCGTCGTCGAACCGGCCGAGCCGCTGGTACGCGTCGCCCAGATTGGTCAGCGTGATGCCCTCGCTCCACGCATTGCCGGTGGCCCGTGCGATGACCAGTCCCCGGCGCGTGTACTCGACGGCCTTGCGCAGGTGACCGGTGAGCAGGTACGCGTCGCCCAGATTGGCCACCGCCGACGCCCTGCCTCCGGTGTCCCCGAGTTCCCTGAAGAGGGCCATGGCCCGGTGCAGGGGGGCGATGGCCTCGTCCAGCCTGCCGGAGTCGCGCAGCGCCGCGGACGTGTCGGCGAGTCCCTGGGCCTCGCCCGCCCGGTCACCGGCGGCACGCGCGGCGGCCAGTCCCCTGGTGGTGGTGTCGAGCCAGTCGTGCTTATGGCTGCGGAGGTAGAAGAACCCCCACAGGACGGCGGGCAGTCGCCAGGCGATGCCCGGCTGCCCGGACGCCGCGGCCTGGTGGACCGCGCCCACCAGGTTGGCCCGTTCCGTCTCGCACCACTCCAGGGCCTCGTCACGCGTCGAGAACTCCAGCGGCCGGCACCCGGCAGGCAGCGGTTCGAGCGGGATGCGGCGGCGGTTGGGGGTGATGTGCGGGTACGCGGCGTCGGCGGTGTGCAGGTACCAGGCCAGCAGCCGTTCGACGGCCGCGTCCCGCTCCCGCGCCGTCTCCTCGGCCCGGGCCCGTTCCGCGGCGTAGACGCGCAGCAGGTCGTGCAGGGCGTAACGGCCGGGGAAGTGCTCCGTGAGCAGATGGGCCCGGGTGAGCTCGACGAGCACACCGCGGGCCTCCCGGGGCGGGATCCCGGTCAGCGCGGCCACGGCGTGCGCGGAGATGTCCGGCCCGGAGTTCAGGCCCAGCAGACGGAACACACGCGCGGCCGGGGCGGACAGCGCCTTGTACGACCAGGAGAAGACGGCACGTACATCGGTGGTGATGTCGTCGCCCCCGACGAAGGCGTCGAGGCTGCCGTGGCTGTCCCGTACCTCCTCGGCGACGGCACTGAGCGGGAAGCCGGGGCGGGCGCCGGCGTGGGCGGCGACGATGGCCAGCGCCAGGGGCAGCCGGCCGCACCGCGCGATGATCTCGCCGGCCGCCCGTGGTTCGGCCGCCAGCCGGTCGGTGCCGAGCCGGGCGGCCAGGAGCTCGAACGCCTCGGTGGGCGTCATCTGGTCCAGGGTCAGCGGATGCGCCCCCTCCCCGGCGACCAGGCCCGCCAGCCGGTTGCGGCTGGTGACGATGACCAGGGAGCCGCGGGAACCGGGCAGCAGCGGACGGACCTGCTCGGTGTCGCGCGCGTTGTCGAGCAGGACCAGCATCCGTCGCCGCGCGAGCATGCTGCGGTACAGCGCCACCTGGGCGTCGACACCGGCGGGAATCCGCATCGGTGGAACTCCGAGCGCGTGGAGGAAGATACGGACGGCTTCGTCGGGTCTCATGACCGAGCCGGTCGGGGCGAAGCCGCGCAGGTTGATGTGGAGCTGCCCGTCGGGGAAGCGGTCGGCGACCTCGTGGGCCCAGTGCACGGCCAGGGCGGACTTGCCGATGCCGCCCATGCCGCCGATCGCACTGATCACCAGCGTCGCCGGAGGACTGCCGTCCTGGGGCAGCAGGGCGCGCAGCCGGTCGAGTTCGGCCTGCCGGCCGACGAAGGCCGGCAGGTCGGCGGGCAGCTGCGCCGGCCGGGCGGCCGGGCGGCCGGCGACTTCGGGACAGCCCTGCCCGGCCGGGGCGCCCGGCGGCGAAGACGAGGGCCGGGCGGCGGCTTCATACGGAGCGGCAGCCTCATACGGAGCGGCGGCCTCATACGGGACGGCGGCCCGATACGGATCCGCGAGCCCGTGCGGGGCGGCGGCCTCGAACGGATCCGCGAGCCCGTACGGGGCGGCGGCCTCATACGGATCCGCGGCCGGTGGCGATCCGGGGAGCAGGGACCGGTCGGCCGCCAGGATGCGGTCGTGCAGATCCTGGAGCGAGGTGCCCGGTTCGACTCCCAGCTCCCTCGCCAGCGCACCGCGTGTCCGTTGATAGGCCGCCAGCGCCTCGGCCCGTCTCCCGGACCGGTACAGCGCCAGCATGAGCAGCCGACACAGTTGCTCGCGCAGCGGGTGCCTGCGCGTCAACGCGAGCAGTTCGGCAACCACGATGCCGTGACGTCCCCGTGTGACATCGATGTCGAGCCGGGTCTCCAACGCCACGAGCCGTTCCTCGTCCAGCCACGAGCACTCCGACTCCGCCAGCGGGCCGGGCAGTCCGGCCAGGGCCGCTCCCTGCCACGCGCCGAGCGCGGTGTGCAGCAGTTCGGCGGCGGCGGACAGCTCGCCTTCGGCGTACCGCTTCTTCGCCTCCGCGACCCCCTGCTCGAACACGGCGAGGTCCAGGGCCTCCTCCCGGATCCGGATCAGGTAGCCGTCGCCGACCGAGACGAGCAACCGGGGCGGCTCGCCCGGGTCCCGCCCCGCTTCCAGCACCTTGCGCAGGCGCGACACATAGGTCCGCACCACCGACACGGCGGCCGTCGGCGGCTCCTCACCCCAGACGGCATGGACGAGTTCCCCGAGAGCGAGAGGGCGCCCCCGGTTCAGCAACAGGGCCGCGAGTACCACACGTTGCTGCGGCGATCCCAGTTCCAGTTCCTGTTCACCGCGCCACGCCCGGACCGGTCCCAGCACGGAGAATCGAACCGAAGTTTCATCAGCAGGCACATTCGGACTCTATTGACCGGCCACTGCGCCGTAGCCGCTTTGCCGGAACGCACCGTTCCGTCCCGAACGTCGCCTTCATGGCTTCTGAGGCGTTTGCCGCAGGTCCCCTTGTCCCTCGTCCGTTGTTCCGGCAAGGGAGTTGAACCGCTTCCGTGTCCGCCCGTTGCGGTACGCGAATCCTCGGGACGCCTCGACGCCGCGATCCCCGACCCGCTGGACGGGTACGCACGCGACCGGGGCACATCCGTCCGCGGTCGGGGCCGTGGCAGCGGCGCCCCCGCGCTGAGGGGCAGGGGAGAGGGTGACGCGGGCCGGATTACGAAGAGCTGCCGGAGTGCCGTATGGTGCCGTCGGTCATGGCCCGCAGGAACACTCACATTTTGCAGGGGGACGGTCATGGGCGGCGCCGCACGCATGGGGCACACGCCGTTGCCGGGAATCGGTGTGCGGTACGACCTGGCCACGCGGGAGGGGCGGCGGCTGTCGGTGATCGCGCATCTCGACGGGTCCCGGACGCTGAGCACCTACCGCACGGACGATCCGGACGCCGCCGCGCTGTCCCTGCGGATGACCGCCGACGAGGCGGGGGCTTTCATCGACGCGGTGATGCCCGCCCACCACAGCCCGAACCTGCTGGCGACCGCCGAGCTGGGGCTGGTCGCCGAGCGGCTCGAGCTGCCCGCGGCGTCGCACTGGAACGGACGGCTGCTGGGCGACACCCGGATGCGTACGGAGACCGGCGTGTCCGTCGTCGCCGTACTGCGCCTGACGGAAGCGATCCCTTCCCCCGGGCCGGACTTCCGGCTGGCCGGCGGTGACACCCTGATCGTGATCGGCACTCATGAGGGTGTCGGGGTCGCCGCGGAGATCCTCGGCCGGAGCTGATCCCCTGCCCCGGCCGGAGTGCGCGGCGGTCAGGCGTCGGCATGGGCCGGTGCGGACCGGTCCGTGTCCAGGGGAGCCGGGGGCGGGGCGGCGGGCCGGCGGGTGAGACGGCTGGCCAGGGGCTCGGTCCAGCGGGCGGTGAGCGGGCCGATGACGACCAGGATCAGGACGTACGCCGTGGCCAGGGGGCCGATGCGGGGCTCGGCTCCGACGGCGAGACCGGCGATGACGATGGAGAACTCACCCCGCGCGACGAGGGTGCCGCCCGCGCGCCAGCGGCCCGCGCTCCGGATCCCCGCGCGGCGCGCCGCGTACCAGCCGGTGGCGATCTTCGTGAGCGAGGTGACGACGGCGAGGAGCAGGGCCGGCAGCAGGACGGGCGGGATGTCGGCGGGATCGGTGGACAGGCCGAAGAAGACGAAGAAGACGGCGGCGAACAGGTCCCGCAGTGGGGTGAGGAGACTGCTCGCGCCCTCGGCGACCTCGCCGGACAGGGCGATGCCGACGAGGAAGGCGCCGACGGCGGCCGAGACCTGGAGCTCCTGGGCGAGCCCGGCGACCAGGAGGGTCAGGCCGAGGACGACCAGCAGCAGCATCTCCGGGTTGTCGGAGGAGACCGCGCGGCTGATGAGCCGTCCGTGGCGCAGTGCGACGTAGAGGACGGCGCCGACCGTGCCCAGCGAGATCAGCAGGGTGACGGAGCCGCCGGCCAGGCCTGCGCCGGCCAGCAGGGCGGTGAGGATCGGCAGGTAGACGGCCATGGCGAGGTCCTCGATGACGAGGACGCCGAGCACCACGGGGGTTTCGCGGTTGCCGACCCGGCGCAGATCGCCGAGGACCTTGGCGATGACGCCGGAGGAGGAGATCCAGGTGACACCGGCCAGCGCGACGGCGGCCACCGGCCCCCAGCCCAGGATCAGGGCCGCCACGGCGCCGGGCACCGCGTTGAGGACGAAGTCCACCGCGCCCGAGGGGTATTGGGTCTTGAGGTTGGTGACCAGTTCGGAGGCGCTGTACTCCAGCCCGAGCAGCAGCAGGAGCAGGATGACGCCGATCTCGGCGCCGGTGGCGGTGAAGTCCTCGCTGGCCTGCAGGGGCAGGATGCCGCCGTGTCCGAAGGCGAGTCCGACCAGAAGGTAGAGGGGGATGGGTGAGAAGCCCACCCGTCCGGCGAGGCGGCCCAGCAGGCCCAGGGCGAGAATGATCGCGCCGAGTTCGATGAGCATGGCGGTGGTGTTGTGCACGGGCGTCGGTCCTCCGGGTCGGTGACGGCGGCGTCAGTGCCTTCAGGCGGCAGGGCGCGGCGGCGGGCGAGCGGGCGGATCGCGGCAGGCCTCTCGGCGGTGAGAAGGCGTTACCGGTGGGATGAGCTGGGGTGCCGTCGGCGTCCGGGCGGGAGAGGCCCGACATCCGGTGGGACGGGCCCGTACCGACTGCGCGGCGGTCCCGCGTCCGGGCGGGGAGCGCCTGCGTCGCGGGAGGGACCGGGGATCAGACGCCGAGTAGGGCGGGACCCGGTTCGGGGACGCTGTCGCGAGCGGTGTTGTCGATGCGCACGGGCCGGTTCATGTCACGTCGATGCATGTCACGCTCCCCCGTCGCATCCGGAATTCGCTTCCCACAAACTGAGCACTCGCCCGCTCAATGGAGCGGCAAGGCTCGGTAAAGTTTACCGCACGACAAAATACCTATACATCGCGTATGCAGGGTTATCCGTCGGAAACGCTCGGAGACCCCTGTTCACCGTGCCAGCGGGCCAGTTTGCCCTGACGGCCGATGGCACGCAGTCGGCGCTCCGTCGCATCGCGGGTCAGCGGCGTCGTGATGAGCAGGAGTTCGTCGCCGGCGCGCAGCACGGTGTCCCGGTCCGGGACGAGGGTGGTGCCGCCGCGAATGATCAGGGTGACGACGGTCGGGGACGGCAGACGCAGCTCGAAGACGGCGACGCCGTGCAGCCGGGAGCCCTCCGGAATACCGACGGTGAGCAGGTCGGCGTCCAGGACGTCGAGGGGAGCGGTCTCCACCTGGATCTCGCGCAGCGCGCCCGTACGGACCAGCCCCAGGCGCCGGGCGACGGCGGGCAGGGTGGGGCCCTGGAGGAGGGTGAACAGGACCACGAGGACGAACACGATGTTGAGGACGTCGCGGGCGCCGGCGATCCCCGCGACGATGGGGAACGTGGTGAGCACGATCGGCACCGCGCCGCGCAGGCCCGCCCAGGAGATGAACGCCTGCTCGCGCCAGGGGACGGGGAAGGGCAGCAGACAGAGCATGACCGAGATCGGCCGGGCGACCAGCAGCAGCACCGATCCGACGACGAGGGCCGGGACGATCGCGGAGGGCAGTTCGCTCGGATCGACCAGCAGGCCGAGCATGACGAACAGGCCGATCTGGGCCAGCCAGCCGACGCCTTCGGCGAAGGATCGGGTGGCGGCGCGGTGCGGCAGCTGGGTGTTGCCCAGCACCAGGCCGGACAGGTAGGCGGCGATGATGCCGCTGGCGTTGACCGCTCCGGCGGCCGCGAAGGCGATGATGCCGAAGCCGACCGTGGCCAGCGGGTACAGCCCCGTCGCGGGCAGGGCGATGTGCCGCAGCGCGGTGGCGCCCAGACGGCCGGTCAGCAGGCCGAGTGTGGCGCCGACCGCGAGCTGGTAGAGCAGGTTGAGCACCAGCGGCCCGGGACCGGGCAGGTCGGCCGTGGCGGTGGCGAAGACCATGACCAGGATGATGGTCGGGGCGTCGTTGAAGCCGGACTCGGCTTCCACCAGCCCGGTCAGTTTCTGTGGCAGCGGCAGGGCGCGCAGGACGGCGAACACCGCGGCGGCGTCGGTGGAGGAGACGATCGCCGCGAGCAGCAGTGCCAGCTGCCAGTCCATGCCCAGCAGCCAGTGCGCGCCGGCGGCGGTCACCACGACCGAGAGGGCCACACCCACGGTGGCGAGGACACCGGCGGGCGCCAGCTGGCGCCGGACGTCCTCCCACCGGGTGCTCAGACCTCCCTCGACGAGGATCAGCCCCAGTGCCGCGGTCCCCAGTGCCTGCGCCAGCTGGGCGTCGTCGAACTCCAGACCGAGACCGTCCTCACCGGCGACCACACCGACCGCCAGGAACAGCAGCAGGCTCGGCAGACCGACGCGGTGGGCGGTGCGGGCGGCGGCGATGCTGGCCAGCAGGACGGCGCCACCGATCAGCAGCGTCACATACAGCTCGGACAGCGTCATCGACCGGTCCCCGTGCCGTCCGCGGCCCCGCGTTCAGACGTCGCGCCGCGGCAGGGTGCGGCGGCTCCGCACACTGCGGTGCGGGTCGAACATCTCCCCGGCGACTCCGGCCAGGACCAGCCCGGCGGCGATGAGCAGCCCGTGGGCCAGGGCGATGCCGGTACCCAGCACGGCCAGCGCGACGGCGAGCAGCAGCCAGGCCCGGCTGTAGCGGTACTCGCGCGGCCGGCAGGGGCGGCCGTGTCCGAGGCCGCGGGCGAAGCGGGGATCCTCGTGGTGCAGACGGGCCTCGATCTCGTGGAGCCGTTTGTCATCCGGTCCGTCCATCGCCCTCTCCTCGGCCGCCCGCTCGCGGCAGGGGGCGGGGGGAAGGTGTCGTCGCGGTCGCCGGTGTGGTCCATCTGCTCTCCTTGCGCGTCCCGTGCCTCACGATCACACCAGGACGCAGTAGCGCAGCCACACATACGCGGCCGCGACGGTGACGGTGACCGCGGTGACGGTCAGTCCGTAGCGGCTGAACTGCCCGAACGAGGTGGGGTGGCGCTCGCGCCCGGTGATGCCGATGACCACGACATCGGCCGAGGACGCGATGATCGTGGCGCTGCCGCCGAGGTCCGCGCCGAACGCGAAGGCCCGCCACCGCGTCCCCGCCTCGTCGGCGCCGCCCGAGGAGGCCACGACCTCGCTGACGACCGGGCTCGCCGACGCGACGAAGGGGATACCGGCGGTGATCGCGGAGGGCACGGCGGAGCCGAGCACCAGCGCCCGCGCCGTTCCCGGCGGAATGCCGCCGGTGGTCTCCGCCGCCATGTCCCCCAGGTCACCGGTCACCCCGGTCCGCACCGTCGCGCCTGCCAGGACGAACAGTCCGGTGAAGAACGCCGGCGTTTCCCACTCCACGTCCTCGGCCACGCACCGGGGCTGAGCCGGGAGGCGGCCCGCAGCGGCCCGCAGCTGACGGCCGCCACCGAGGGCTCCGGATGCGGCACGGAGTGCGGCACGGTGCGCGGCACGATGCACGTCATCGCGGCGGCGATCACCACACCGCTGACGAGGGACGGCCGGACGCCCTTGACGGCTTCCCCGGGGTCCGGCTCCCTGACGGACACGGCGCGCTCGGGACCGTGGCGGAACGCCTTGCGGGACATCACCCGGATCACCGGGACGACCAGCACGCTGCAGGCGGCGAAGACCGCCACCGCCGGCGCGTGCCGTGATACTCACCGCGCACCGCTCGGCGCCGTTCCCACCCTTCCGGTGGCCTCGGGCCGTCGTTCCCACGCGGCTGCCGAACGACACAGCAACAGCGCCAGCGGGGCCGGGACGGACACCTCGTCGTTGCGGCCGGTTCGCTGCGTCGCTGCCTGCATCAGGGCGCGGGCTCCTCTCGTGATCCGGCAGCCCGCGCGGTCCGTTCTCGAGCGCTACCTCTGAGGCAGGACGGGGCGGGGCGGGCCGGGAAGTGTGCTCACCACACCCTCACCCGCCACAAGCCGTACGCACCATCGGGGACGACACCCAAATGGGGAGGGGGCGGACCCGTACGGGATGCGCGCATCGTGGGTGTTGTCCCTGACGTCCGCCCTACGGGGTGTGCGCCAGGCTAGTCAGCCGCCCGGCTCCCGTCCGCGCCGGCCGGAGTGGCCCACTCGACGAGCTGGACGACGATGCCGTTGGGGTCGGTGACCTGGAAGAGCCGCTCGCCCCACGGCTCCTGCCGCAGCGGCATGGTGATGGCAGCCCCCTGCTCCCGCAGGCGCCGCTCCTCGTCCTCGATGCCGGTGACGGTGAAGGCCAGGATGACCCCGGCCGCGTGCCGGTCGCGCTGGTCGGCAGGGAGCACCTCGGTACCGCGGCGCAGCAGGACGATGTCGACGGCGGCGCCACCGCGGGTCAGGGAGGCGAATCCGTCGGCGGCGGCGATCTCCTTGTATCCGAGGTGAGTGGTGAAGAACGCTTGCGAGGCGGGCACGTCGTCGACGGTGAGCGACACGGTGGAGACGGTGATCTGCACGGGCTTCTCTTCTCTCTCGGGACGGTCGGTTCTCTCAGGGGCGGGAGGGCGAGGTCGCATCGTGACGGCCGGCAGGGGAGGCGGGGGTTGCCGGTGCGGACAGTTCGCGCAGGATCCGGGTCAGGTGGGCCGGCGCGGCGGCGAGACGGACCGGAGTGCCCGCGTCGTCCAGTTCGGCCACGTGCCAGCCGCTCGGGATCGTGTCGGCGTCGTTGCCGCGGGCGCGGCGTACCCGCTCGAGGGTGAGTCGGGAGACCGGGACCGGGCGGGCCGCGAACCGGCCGGGACCGGAGTGCGGGACCACCGCGGGCGGGCCGTCGCCGCCCACGACGATGTGGGTGCCGAAGCGGTGCGGGTTGTAGTCGGTGACCTCCAGGAAGCGGGCCGGCAGGAACACCTCACCGTCCCCCTGCCCCGCGGGCCGTTTCCCGATCTCCCCGGCCGACCCGGTCGTCTCCCCGCTCACCCCGCTCACCCCGTTCTCCCCGCTCACCCCGTTCTCCCCGTTCTCCCCGGGCGATCGGACCAGGGTGGTGGCCCGCCATGCCCCTACCAGCAGCGCGAGCGTGGTCAGGGTGCCCAGCACCGTCCACGCCGTCGTCGTGGGTGAGGTGAACGGTGCCGTGGGGTGCAGGTAGCACAGGGGCAGGAGCCACAGTGCCGTGACGAGGAGTGCCCCGGCGAAGGGCAGGGCCGTCGGCAGCACCTCGTCGTCGGGGCGGTGCCGGCCGCGCACCTGGAGCAGTATCCGGGCGGCCGGGTAACCGGCGCCGAGGACCAGTCCGGCCGCGAGCATCACGAAGTCTCCGGCGCCGGCGGTGTGGTCGCGCCACACATGGCGATCCCCCGCGACCTCCTTGACCTGACCGCGCCAGAAGGTCAGCCGGATGCGGTCACCGGCGCGGAACTCCCTGGCCGCCTCCTCGGTCACCGTCAGCCGCTCCAGCGGGCGGTCGCCCGCGAAGTACAGCCGGCTGGGCTTCTTGGAGCGGTTCGGATCCGTACGTTCGATCACGGCCGGGACGTGGCTGAGACAGTCACCGCGCTCCGCCGCAGGCGTTCCGGGCGTGCAGGGAGCCGCCGACGCCCACGCCCGCTCCAACTCACCGGCGTCCGGTGCGGCCGCCAGGGCCAGGGCCGCGCCCGCCAGCAGCAGCACGCAGGCGGCGAGGGAGCCGAGCCGGCCGCGCCCCGTGGTGCGGCCCGAGATGACGGCGAGGCGGGCCGGCTCCGAGGTCCGGGCGGGACCGTGCCGGCGGTGCAGTGCGCGCAGCCCGCCCAGCGCCGCGTCGAACTCCCCGGTCCGAGGGGTCCAGGCGTGCGGCAGGGGCAGCTCCCAGCGGCGACCGTCCCGGAGCAGCACGCTGACGTGGTGGCTCTCCTCGCCGCGGGCCAGGTACGCGTACTTCACGCGTAAGCGCAGATCCGCGACCTCGGCCCAGGACACGCTGCGGCGGCGCAGCAGGGTGCGGGAGCTCAGCCCGTACGCGTCGCCGCGCACCCGGGCCGTGGCCCTGTACAGGGCGGCGAGGCCCGCCAGGGCGGACAACAGGCCCGGGAGCAGCCAGACATCCACACCTGTGGACGCCCGGAGCACCACCGCCGACACCGCCCCGGTCGCGCCGGTCCCGGACAAGAACCACAGGACGCGCGTCCACCGGGGGCGGCAGCTCACTTCCCGGACATCGCTCACACGAGAAGACTGTCAGCCGCTGTGCCACGCTCGCTTGTGCAGGGTGCGGCAGTGTTGCGGACGGTCACGTTGCCGACCGCCCTCACCGTCTGATGGGGTGGTTCGAGGGGCCGAGGCCAGGGGAAGGATCGACGACATGATCATTTTTGGTACCAAGGGGTATCTGCACCAGCTCGCGATACTGACGCTGGTGTGCGCGCAGTGCGGCAATCCCGCCGCGCACACGCTCAGGAAGCGGGTCACGAAGTTCACGCTCTTCTTCGTGCCGCTCTTCCCGGTCTCGACGAAGTACGCGACACAGTGCACCTTCTGCGGCGCCGAGCACAAGGTGACCGGGGAGCAGGCCGAGCAGCTCCAGGCGCAGGCCCTCGGCGGTGGCCGGGACGGGCAGGGACACGGCCGGCCGCACCAGCAGCAGCCCTACCAGTCCTAGCCGCGGTTCCGGCGCGTTCCGCCGTGTTCCGGCGCGTTCCGGCCCCGGTGCGGTCCTAGCCGTTCCACGCGTCGTCGTACGGGTCCGGCGGGGCCGGGACCGGTTCGGCGCGGGTGACCTCGATGTACGGCACCGGGCCACCGTTCACCGGGTCCTCCGTACGGCGGGGGGTGTAGGTGCCGGTGATCCTCAGCCAGGTGTCCGGCCGCAGGACCGGGGGGATCTCGCCGGTCAGGGCGATCTTGACCGGCTGGGCGTCCGCGGCGCAGCAGTTGAGGCCCATGCGGACCAGATACGGGGCGTCCGTGCCATTCGTGGCCACGAAACCGGTGATGCTGATGGGGCGGTCGGCGAGGTGTCGGCCGTCGTCGTAGACCGCGCGGGCCGCGTACTCCCCGACACCGAGGCGCAGCGGTCCCCGGGCGGGGAGGTCCGGGAAACCCAGGGGCTTTTCCAGCGCCGTACCGGTGTGGGTGGCGCTGTAGGAGCCGAGGGCCGGCGGGGCGACCAGGATCAGGGCGAAGAGGGGGAGGGTGAGGAGCCAGGCGATCCGGGGCTCCCGGTGCGACTCCCCCGGACCCGGCGGGCGCCGCCACTCGTACCAGACCGTCGCCGCCGCCGTCGCGATCAGTACCGCGCCCGACACCAGGAGCAGCGGACGCAGGCCCGCCTTGACGTAGCGCAGGTGGAGGTCGGTCAGGCCGGCGTGCAGCACGGTCGCGCCGAGCAGGAACAGCAGCGCCGCCTGGGCCTGGCCACTCAGCCGTGTCCTCACAGCAGCACCGCTCCCGTCAGGGCCGATCCCACGACGGCCAGGGCGAAGGTCGCGGGGGCGAAGCGCAGGGCGAAACCCCGGCCGAACGTGCCCGCCTGCATGGCGAACAGCTTCAGGTCGATCATCGGTCCCACGACCAGGAACGTGAGCCGCGCCGTCAGTGAGAACTGGGTCAGCGACGCCGCCACGAACGCGTCCGCCTCCGAGCAGATCGACAGCAGCACGGCCAGGGCCGCCAGCGCCAGGACCGACAGCACCGGATGGCCGGCCGCCGCGCTCAGCCACTGCGCCGGAACCACCGCCTTCAGCGTCGCCGCCGCCATCGCGCCGACCACCAGGAAACCGCCCGCGTGCATCACGTCGTGCCGTACCGACCCCCAGAACGCCGCCCCCTTGCTCTGGCCGTCGTACGACGAACGAGCGGGTGGGCGCAGCCAGTCCGTACGGCCGAGGCGCTGCCACAGCCAGCCCATCGCACACGCCACCAGCAGGCTCGCGACGAAACGGGCGAGGACCATCTCGGGGTTGTCCGGGAAGGCGACCGCCGTCGCCGTCAGCACGATCGGGTTGATCGCGGGGGCGGACAGCAGGAACGCCAGGGCCGCCGCCGGGGCCACTCCCCTGCGCACCAGCGCGCCCGCCACCGGGACGGACGCGCACTCGCAGCCCGGGAGCACCGCCCCGGCAGCACCGGCGACCGGCACGGCCAGCGCCGGCCGCTCGGGCAGGGCGCGGGCGAAGAACGACGGCGGCACGAACACCACGATCGCCGCCGACAGCAGGACGCCCAGCACCAGGAACGGGAGCGCCTGTACGACCACGGCCACGAACACCGTCATCCAGCTCTGCATCACCGGGGCGGCCAGCGCGCCGCGGACCGGGCCCTGGAACATCACGGCCGTGAGCAGGAACAGGGTGAGCAGGAGGGAGGAGTTGAGGTGGCGGGACTCCTCGGGCGGTGGCTCTTCGGCGGTCGCCCCGGGGGGCGGTGGGCCGGGCTCGGGTCCGCCGGTTCCGCGCGCGGGTGACGTGGTGGTGGCCACGGGCCGGATGCACCTCCCAGGACGCGCGCGAAAGAGCGGGGCCACTCGGGTCCCTGCCCCTTGGTACGGGAGACGGGGGGCGGGCGTTCAGGTGCCGCCTGGAACCACCCGGCGTGATGAGGCAGTCTCTTCGACCGTGGTGAGTCTCCTTCCGAACCCCGCCCCGCCGAGCGACCCGTCCGCGCACATGGTGGTGTGCGGCGACGACGGGCTCGCGCACCGGCTCGCCGCCGAACTCCGCGGTGTGTACCGCGAACAGGTGACCCTCGTCGTGCCGCCGGCCGCCCGCGGCGTACGACAGCCGATGGCAGGGCGGGCCCGTGCGGCCTCCGCGGCCCTGCTCGACCGGGTCGTAACCGCGGTCAACCGGGGCAACGGCGGGTCCGACGACACCCTGGTGCCCGGCGAACGGGTGGTGGAGGCCGCCGAGCCGGCCGAGGCCGTGCTCGCCGAGGCGGGCGTGGAGCGGGCCGCCGCGCTGGCGCTGGTGTACGACGACGACGAGACCAACATCCGGGCCGCGCTGACCGCCCGTCGGCTCAACCCGCGGCTGCGGCTCGTGCTGCGGCTCTACAACCGGCGACTCGGGCAGCACATCGAGGAACTCCTCGATCAGGCCGCCGCTTTGGCGGGCGGAACGGCTCCGGGGCGCGCGAGCGCGGGGGCCGACAACGCCACGACGGTGCTGTCCGACGCCGACACGGCCGCGCCCGCGCTGGTCGCCACCGCGCTCGTCGGCACGAACAAGGTCGTCGACGCGGAGGGGTTGCTGCTGCGGGCCGTGGAACGCCGGCCCCCGGGGCCGGGGGAGGTGGCCGACCCGGGCCTGTGCACACTGGCGTTGCTGTCCGCCACGAGCAACGACCCGGCCGGGGAAGAGGGTTCGGAGGACAGCGGCGAGCAGGGGCCGCGACTGCTGCCCGACGCGGCGGCGGTGGCGGCGGCCACCGGACGGGGCACCGTGGTGCTGGAGCAGTTGTCCTACTCCGGACCGCCGTTGCCGGTGCGGCGGGGCGGTCCGCCGTTCGCCTCACTGTTCTCGCGGCGGTTGCGGTGGTCGCTCACGGGGCTGGCGGCGGCGGTGATCGCGCTCGCCGTGGCACTGACGGTGGTGACGCAGGACAATCCGCTGCACGCCACCTACGTCACACTGCTCGACCTCTTCGCGATCAACGAGCCCGCCCATCACGAGTCGACCGGGCGGCAGGTGCTGCAACTGCTCTCCATGCTGGTCGGACTGCTGCTGCTGCCGGTGCTGCTGGCGGCGGTGCTGGAGGCGCTGGGGACGTTCCGTACGGCGTCGACCCTGCGGAAACCGCCGCGCGGGCTGAGCGGGCATGTGGTGCTGCTCGGACTGGGCAAGATCGGCACACGGGTGCTGACGCGGCTGCGGGAACTGCACATCCCGGTGGTGTGCGTCGAGGCGGATCCGGAAGCGCGCGGGATGGCGGTCGCGCGGCGGTTGCGGGTGCCGGTGGTGGTCGGGGACGTCACGCAGGAGGGCGTACTGGAGTCCGCGAAGATCCATCGCGCGGATGCGCTGCTCGCGCTGACCAGCGAGGACAGCACCAATCTCGAAGCGGTGCTGTACGCGCGGTCCGTACGGCCGGATCTGCGGGCCGTGCTGCGGCTGTACGACGACGACTTCGCGAAGGCGGTGTACCGGACGCTGCGGACGGCGCACCCGGGTGCGCTGACGCGGAGCCGCAGTGTGACGCATCTGGCGGCGCCGGCGTTCGCCGGGGCGATGATGGGGCGGCAGATTCTGGGGGCGATTCCGGTGGAGCGGCGGGTGCTGCTGTTCGCTGCGGTGATCGTGGACGGGCATCCGCAGTTGGAGGGGCGGACGGTGGCGGAGGCGTTTCGGGCGGGGGCGTGGCGGGTGCTGGCACTGGATACGGCGGTGCGGGGGGATGGGGGCCTCGCAGAGGCGCCGGGGGCGGGGCTGGTGTGGGATCTGCCGGACACGTATGTGCTGCGGGCGGGGGACCGGGTGGTGCTGGCCGCTACTCGGCGGGGGCTGGCGGAGGTGCTGGGGCGGCGGGCGCGGAGCGGTGCGTAGCGGGTGCCGGTCACTTGACCGGTGATTCTGCGGGCGCCCGGCGTGGGGCTGGGGCGGGGGTGGGTTCACTCACCCCCGCTTGCGGGGTGCCGGTGCGCCCAGCCGTGCCGCCCTGGGGGTACCTCCCAGGTCATTGAGGCACTGGGAGAGGCACGACTGCCGCAGCTGGGTGCGGGGTTACGCGGGGAGGTGTCTCGTGGCGAAGTCGAGTTCCAGGTGGATCTGTTTGATGCGTTCGTCGACGACCAGGGAACCGTGGCCCGCGTCGTAGCGGTAGACCTCGTGGACGGCGTTGCGGGACTCGAGGCGTTTGACGTAGTTCTCGATCTGCCGGATGGGGCAGCGGGGGTCGTTGACGCCGGCCGAGATGTAGACCGGGGCCTTGACCTGGTCGACGTAGGTGAGGGGGGACGACGCCTCGAAGCGGTCGGGGACCTCTTCCGGCGTGCCGCCGAGCAGCGTGCGGTCCATCGCCTTCAGCGCTTCCATCTCGTCGTGGTACGCCGTGACGTAGTCGGCGACCGGAACCGCCGCGATGCCCATCGCCCACGCGTCGGGCTGCGTGCCCAGGCCGAGCAGGGTGAGGTAGCCGCCCCAGGAGCCACCGGTGAGGATCAGCCGAGCGGGGTCCGCCAGGCCGGAGGAGATCGCCCACTCCCGCACCGCGGCGATGTCCTCCAGCTCGATCAGGCCCACCCTGTGCTTGAGGGCGTCGGTCCAGGCGCGGCCGTACCCCGTGGAGCCCCGGTAGTTGACGCGGACCACCGCGTAGCCGTGGTCGACCCAGGCCGCCGGGCCCGCCGCGAAGGAGTCGCTGTCGTGCCAGGTGGGGCCGCCGTGGATGTCGAAGACGGTGGGGAGCGGGCCGGTCGCGCCGGACGGCTTCTGCACCAGTGCGTGGATACGGCCGCCGGGCCCCTCCACCCACACGTCCTCCACGGGCACCGAGCCCGGCGACTTCATCCCGGGCGGGTCGAGGACCACTCCCCCCGCCGTGGAACGCACCGCCGGCGGCTGCGCCGCCGACGACCACAGGTACTCCACACTGCCGTCGGGGCGGACCGTCGCACCCGAGACCGCACCGCGCGGGGTGGGGATCTCCACCAGCCGGCGCTCGGTCAGGTCGTAACGGAACAGCTGGCCGCGGGCCTCGAACCCGTGTGCGATGAGCAGCCCCGTGCCGTCCGGGTACCACTCCGCGCTGACGTCGCCGGGCAGCTCCAGCTCCAGGTCCGTCTCCCGGCCCGTCGCCACGTCCCACACCAGGGGCTCCCAGCGTCCGCGCCGCTGATGGCCGATCAGCAGCCGGGTGTCGCCCTCGACCGGCGCGAAACCCAGCACCTCCAGGCCCAGCTCCTTCGTGCCGCCCGCGGTGTCGTCGAGTTCGGCGACCGTCGTCCCGTCGGG
Organism: Streptomyces sp. NPDC031365; assembly: GCF_055569765.1. Lineage (NCBI taxonomy): Bacteria > Bacillati > Actinomycetota > Actinomycetes > Kitasatosporales > Streptomycetaceae > Streptomyces > Streptomyces sp. NPDC031365. The sequence continues at coordinate 206,084 of NZ_JBVIIM010000010.1, forward strand.
GCGCATCACGCGCAGTGCGGAGTGCATGGCGTCACCATGCTCGGTGTGCTCCACGGCGATCAGCGAACCGTCGTAGGAGAGGTCGCCGACGCCTGCCGACTCGCGGTGCCGGTACAGCTCCACCGGCGCCTCGCCGGTGCGGGCCAGGTGAATCGTCGTGCCGTCCTCGTCCGTGGAACGGCCCACGACCGCCGTACGGCCGTCCCTGCCCAGCGCGAGACCGGCGGGGTACGACGGGTCCAGGCCCGGGGCCGCGAGCTCGTCCTCGCCGCCGCTGAACCGCTGCCTGCGCCAGACACCGAACTCGTCGCCGTCCTTGTCGTCGAACCACCAGATCCACTCGCCGTCCGGCGAGAGCACGCCGTCCGTCGTGCCGTTGGGCCGGTGCGTCACCTGACGCTGTTCATCCGTCGACCGGTCCCACGCGTACAGCTCGTACGTCCCCGTCGCGTTCGACACGAACAGGGAGCGCTCCGGCGCGTCCTCGGCCCAGTCGGGCAGGGACACCCTGGGCGCCCGGAAGCGCTTCTCCCAGTCGGGCATGCCCGCGCCCTGTTCCACTCGCTCGTTCTGGTGGTCCGCCCGGCCCGGCGCGTCGGACCCGTTGCTCTCAGTCATGACCCCATACTGCCCGTCCGGCGGGCATTCCATCGACACAGTCTCCAGCCCTGTGGACAACCTCCACCGGATCTGTCACCGTCCCGGCACACACCGCCTCCCTTCGCAGGTCGGGGCCGATGAACCCGGCCGCCCGGAGTGATTGTCAGTGGCGGGGTGCACACTGCGCCCATGACCGATCTGCGAAAGAACGTCGAGCGCTTCTGGACCGCCGCCGAGGCCCGGGACTGGGCCACGTTCGCCGACACGCTGACCGAGGACGTCGTCTACACCTTGCCGCAGACCGGGGAGCGGATCAGCGGCCGGGAGCGGTACGTCCGGTTCAACCGCGAGTACCCGGGCGACTGGCATGTGCGGACCGAGCGTGTCGTCGCCGGGCCGGGCCAGGTGGTCACCTGGGTCCGGTGCGCGGTCGGCGCGGAGGAGGCGCATGCCGTCTCCTTCTTCACGGAGGACGCCTCCGGGCGGATAGCCACGATCACCGACTTCTGGCCCGAGCCGTACGAGCCGCCGGCGGGCCGCGAACATCTGGTCGAGCGGTCGTAGCGGCGGCGCGGGCGTCCACGCGCAGGGGCCGACCCCGCGGGCGGGCAACGGTCCGCGGACCCGTACCGTTGAGGGCGTGTACCGGTTTCTGCTGACGCCCCGCTGGTGGGGGATCAACGTCTTCCTGCTGCTGTCCATCCCCTTCTGCATCTTCATGGGGTCCTGGCAGCTGGGCCGGTTCGAGGACAGGGTGGACAGCCACCGCGACGCCGAGGAGCGGGTCGTCTCGGACCAGCGGGACGAGGCCGGGCCGCTGGACGGCCTGCTGCCCGTGACCAAGGCCACCTCCGGCAAGCAGACCACCGCGAGCGGCCGGTACGACACCCAGCTGCTCGTCCCCGACCGGGCGCTGGACGGCAGGGACGGTTACTACGTCCTGACCCTGCTGCGCACCGACACCGGCCGCGCGCTGCCCGTCGTACGGGGCTGGCTGCCCGGTGCCCCCGACCCGGCGAAGGTGCCCGCGGCGCCCACCGGCCGGGTGACCGTCACCGGTGCGCTCCAGGCTTCCGAGACTCCGGGGAGCAACGGCGTCAGTGCCCGCGGCGGTCTGCCCCAGGGCCAGACGGCCGCGATCAGCTCGGCCTCGCTGGTGAACCTGGTGCCGTACGACGTGTACGACGCCTGGGTCACGCTCAACCGCGGGGACTCGGGGATGCGAGCGGTACCGGCGTCCGCGCCGGACGGCACCGGCCTGGACCTGAAGGCGTTCCAGAACCTGGGCTACACCGCCGAGTGGTTCGCCTTCGTGGGGTTCGTCATCTTCATGTGGTTCCGTCTGCTGCGCCGCGAGGTGGAGCTCGCCCGCGACGCGGAACTGGGCCTGGCCGCGGAAGAGGATGAGGCCGGGGACACCGGCGACGACATCCCCCGTCAGCCGACGGGCGTCAGCAGCCCCGTCCAGTAGACCGTTCCCGCGCAGGCGTTGTCCACCGTCGCGGTGGCCGAGCCCGATCCGGTCGACGCCGTGTACGTCACCGCCACGCTGCCGTCGGCCCCGCCGTCCTCCTGGACCAGCTGGGTGTCCATGCCGGTGTCGGTGCCCGCGGACGCGCCGCTCGTCGTCGGCGGCGGGGTGCTGGGTGACGGGTCGGACGAGGGTCCGCCGGTGCCACCGCCCGTGGGGTCACCCGGGGTGGGGCACGTCTCGGAGGGCACCCAGGCGAACCGCACCTCGTAGGCCGCCCCCGGCCCGAGCACCGGCTGCGCCTCCTCCTGGGAGGGGTCGGGCAGACCGGCCGCCGCGTCCCCCGCCACATGCCGCGCCGCGCCCACCTTGGCGGTGGAGGCCGCACCCTGCGGAGTCACGCTCACGCCGCCGACCCCGTCTACCGTGCAGGCGGCGGTGGAGACGTTGGCGACCCGGAAGGAACCGTAGACGGCGCCCGTCGAGTCGGGAGCGGCACTGCTCGCGATCGCCGGGCCGAGCTGGGCGGCGGTGCAGGCGGGCGCGGCCGCGGGGGCACCCGCCGAGGGTTCGGCACCCTCGGTCGCACCCGTACCGGAGCCGGTGCTCGTGCCGCTCTCGTCCTCGTCCTTCTTGTCGCCCTTGGCGCCGCCGTCCACCTGGTCCGAGGAGCCGCCGGCGGTGCTCTCGCCGCCCTCCGGTTCCTCGCCCTGGCCGGTGCCGCCCTGCGCCTGCGAGGCGTGACCGACGGCGGACGGGTTGGCGTCGGAGCCGGAGGTGCTGGAGACGTGCACGAGGGCGGGGACGCCCGTGCCGAGGAAGAGCGCCGCGGCGGCCATGCCGACGACGGCCTGACGCTTGCGTGCCCGGCGGGCGGGGACGGCCCGGCGCAGGTGGTCCAGGGTGCCGTCGCCCGGCTCCACGTCGCGCACCGCCCGGTGCAGCAGGGTGCGCAGTTCCAGCTCGTCCGAGTCGAGCCCTTCGGGGCCTCGGTCGTCCAGGCCGTGGTTCACAGTTCCGTTCCCAGCGTGCGTGTGCTTCGGCTCTTGTTCCTGCGGCGCCACCAGCCCACGCAGCCGCGCAGGCCCGGCCTCGGTCCCCCGCCCGGCGTCGGACTCCCGAACGGCATCGGACCCCCTGGCGCCGTCGGACCCCCTGGCGCCGTCGGGCTCCCGTCCGGCGTCGTGCTCCCGTCCGGCGTCGGGCTCCCGTCCGGCGTCAGATTCCCGGGCGGCCTCGGACCTCCCGGCGCCGTCGGGCTCCCGAACGCCTTCGGGCTTCTGCCCGGTGCCGGGCGCACGGGAGCCCTCCGGCTCGCGCTCCTGGCGCCGCGCGTCCTCGCTGTCCGTCATGCCGACGCTCCCATGGCCAGACGCAGCGCCGCGATGCCGCGCGAGCCGTACGCCTTCACCGAGCCCAGCGAGATGCCGAGCGTCTCGGCGACCTGCGCCTCGGTCATGTCCGCGAAGTAGCGCAGCACCAGGACCTCGCGCTGGCGGCGCTGGAGGTTCTTCATCGCCCTGATGAGGGAGTCGCGCTCCAACTGGTCGTAGGCACCCTCCTCCGCGCTCGCCATGTCGGGCATGGGCTTGGAGAGCAGCTTGAGACCGAGGATGCGGCGGCGCAGAGCGGAGCGGGACAGGTTGACGACCGTCTGGCGGAGATAGGCCAGGGTCTTCTCCGGGTCCCGGACGCGCTTGCGGGCTGAGTGCACGCGGATGAACGCCTCCTGGACGACGTCCTCGCACGAGGCGGTGTCGTCGAGGAGCAGCGCCGCGAGACCCAGCAGCGAGCGGTAGTGCGCGCGGTAGGTCTCGGTGAGATGGTCGACGGTGGTGCCGGCCGCGACGGCGTCGTCCGCGCCGTCACGCTGACCTGGTATGCGGGCGGGACGCGCTGCGGGCATGGGCGCGATCACCGGCATGCCGCCGCCGGACACACCGGACGAGCGGGGTCGGAGGGCCTGGCGCGGCGGCCGGAAGGCCGTGCCACGCGGCGCTGTGAAGTCGAGTACCTCAGCCACGCCAGTTGGACGCGCTTCCCCCCGTAAGGGTTGTACGTACTGGGCGTCACTTTTGCGGCTGCCGGTACCAACGGCCGCCCGTCCCCGTCAGGCAGCACCACCGACAGCACGTCAAAAGCCCTCATGCGTCCCGCTCTTCCCCTGTGTTCCATATGAACGGGCGTCCCCACGCCCGGTTCCAGACGTCCCCACGTCTGAAAGGCAGCGTCCCCGCGCCCCGGAAAGGGTGACGACAAAGACGCTCCCCGCCCTCCGCTTGGTTGCGGAAGGCGGGGAGAAAATTTTCGTGCAATCCTCGGTCGCCGGACGTGCAGGTTTCAAGTGGTCCAGACCGAGAATCCGACTCACTAGACTTACACAGATCCTACAAACGAATCCCCTGTGATCCAGGGCTTTTACTGTTCAACCAGTATGAGTTCGGCGATCTGCGCGGTGTTGAGCGCCGCTCCCTTGCGCAGGTTGTCCCCGCACACGAACAGCTCCAGCGCCGTGGGGTCGTCGAGGGCCCGTCGTACCCGCCCGACCCACGTCGGGTCCGTGCCCACGACATCGGCGGGGGTGGGGAACTCCCCCGCGGCCGGGTTGTCGAACAGGACGACGCCGGGGGCGGTGGCGAGGATCTCGCGCGCCTTGTCGACGGTGACCGCGCCCTCGAAACGGGCGTGCACGGTGAGGGAATGCGTGGTGACCACGGGGACGCGTACGCACGTGACCGCCACGGGGAGCGTGGGCAGTCCGAGGATCTTGCGGGACTCGTCCCGGACCTTCATCTCCTCCGAGGACCAGCCGTCCTCGCGCAGCGACCCGGCCCACGGGACGACGTTCAGCGCGACCGGCTCGGGGAACGGCCCGGTGTTGTCCCCCACGGCCCGGCGCACGTCACCGGGGCCGGTGCCCAGCTCCGTACCGGCGACCAGGGAGATCTGCTCGCGCAGCGTCCGCACGCCCGCGTGTCCGGCGCCGCTGACCGCCTGGTACGAGGAGACGACGAGCTCGCGCAGGCCGAACTCGGCGTGCAGCGCGCCCAGCGCGACGATCATCGACAGGGTGGTGCAGTTCGGGTTCGCGACGATGCCGCGCGGGCGCCTGCGTACGGCGTGCGGATTGATCTCGGGCACGACGAGCGGCACGTCCGGGTCCATACGGAACGCGCCGGAGTTGTCGACGACCACCGCGCCCCGCGCGGCGGCGAGGGGCGCCCATCGCTCGGCGACCTCGTCGGGGACGTCGAACATCGCGACGTCGACCCCGTCGAAGGCCTCCTCGGTGAGCGCGACGACCTCGACCTCTTCACCGCGCACGGCCAGCTTGCGGCCGGCCGAGCGCGGGGAGGCGATGAGCCGGATCTCGCCCCAGACGTCCGCACGCTGGGACAGGATCTGGAGCATGACCGTGCCGACGGCACCGGTCGCTCCCACGACCGCGAGCGTCGGCCGCCCGGAACGTCCGGGTCCCGCTGTCCCGGCCATCAGCGGCCGGTGCCTCCGTAGACCACGGCCTCGTCGCTGTCGGAGTCCAGCCCGAAGGCGGAGTGCACGGCGCGGACGGCCTCCTCCACGTCGTCCTTGCGGGTGACGACCGAGATACGGATCTCGGAGGTCGAGATCAGCTCGATGTTCACGCCGGCGTCGCTGAGCGCCGTGAAGAAGTCGGCCGTAACACCCGGGTTGGTCTTCATACCCGCGCCGACCAGGGAGATCTTGCCGATCTGGTCGTCGTAGCGCAGGGAGTCGAAGCCGATGGCGCCCTTGTTCTTCTCGAGCGCGTCGATGGCCTTGCGGCCCTCGGTCTTGGGAAGGGTGAAGGAGATGTCCGTCAGGCCCGTGGAGGCGGCGGACACGTTCTGCACGACCATGTCGATGTTGATCTCGGCGTCGGCGATCGTGCGGAAGATCGAAGCCGCCTCGCCGGGCTTGTCCGGCACACCGACGACCGTGACCTTGGCCTCGGAGGTGTCGTGCGCGACACCGGAGATGAGAGCCTGCTCCACCTGCTTTTCCCCTTGCTGCTGTGTCTTTCGAGCGACTGGCTCGCTGCTGACCCACGTGCCCTGCAGTCCGCTGAAGGACGAGCGGACGTGGATCGGGATGTTGTACCGGCGGGCGTACTCCACACAGCGGTGGAGTAGCACCTTGGACCCGGAGGCCGCGAGCTCGAGCATGTCCTCGAACGCGATCCAGTCGATCTTCCGGGCCTTCGTCACCACGCGGGGGTCGGCGGTGAACACACCGTCGACGTCCGTGTAGATCTCGCACACCTCGGCGTCGAGCGCGGCGGCGAGCGCGACGGCGGTGGTGTCGGAACCGCCGCGGCCGAGCGTGGTGATGTCCTTGGAGTCCTGGCTGACGCCCTGGAAGCCGGCCACGATGGCGATGTTGCCCCCGTCGACCGAGGCCTTGATCCGACCCGGCGTGACATCGATGATGCGGGCTTTGTTGTGGACGGAGTCGGTGATGACACCTGCCTGGCTGCCGGTGAAGCTCTGGGCGTTGTGGCCCAGGTTTTTGATCGCCATGGCCAGCAGGGCCATGGAGATCCGCTCTCCGGCGGTCAGCAGCATGTCGAGCTCGCGCCCGGCAGGGATCGGGGAAACCTGCTCTGCGAGATCGATCAGCTCGTCCGTCGTGTCGCCCATCGCGGAAACCACGGCGACCACCTGGTGGCCGTTCTTCTTGGCTTCCACGATCCTCTTGGCGACGCGCTTGATGCCTTCGGCATCGGCTACGGAGGAGCCTCCGTACTTCTGCACGACAAGGCCCACGTGCGCTCCTCGCTCAGTCCGTCGTTTTCCACAGTCCGCACACATGGGTGTGCGCCGCGGTCGGTTTCAGTCTATCGAGCGTCCGAAAAACCCCTCTGCGATATCGCATGATGAGACTCCCCGGCGCTCTCGCAGGGGGGCTCATGCCCATCCCGGCGCGGACCACTCGGAAAAGTGCCCCGCGTCACACACGCGCCCAGTCGACGAGGTCCTTGCGGGGCTCGGTGCCGAGGGCCGTGTTCACGGGGCGGGGAACGTCACGGCGGCACCGAACGGCGGCTTTCCCCGGGGGCGGCACCGTCGGTCCCGGCCCGGCTCGACGCCCACCGCGCCGTACACGTACGCGGCGACGCCGGGTGCGGCGCTGGGTGTCGGCGCTGGTGTCGGCGCTGGGTGTCGGCGCTGGGTGTCGGTGCTGGGTGTCGGTGCTGGGTGTCGGTGCTGGGTGTCGGTGCCGCATGATCGGCCCATGACGGAACCGTGACCGTCGACCTGCTTCACGTTTTTGATCACGTGACCGGGCGCACGCCCAGCGGGACCCCGATTTCCTCGGCCATGACCTTGCCCGCCTCGAACTCCAGGGTGTCGTCGCCCACGCCCTGGTCGGTGTCGAGACCGTCGAGTGCGGCGAGGGGCTGGTTCAGGCGGACGTGCGCCACGACGGACTGGAGGGCGCGCAACGCCGCGGACGCCGTGGAGCCCCAGTTGGAGAAGTAGGAGAACTGCCACCACCACAGGGCCTCCGACGTGCGGCCTGCGCGGTAGTGGGCCATGCCGTGGCGGAGGTCGGTGATGACGTCGGTGAGGTCGTCGGAGATGCGGGCCGGGACGGGCGCCTTGCGGGGCTCGTACGGGTCGAAGACCTCGGAGTAGACGTCGATCGGTTCGAGCAGGCGGGCGAGGTTCTCCCGGAGCATGTCCACGTCGGGCTCGGGCCCCGGGTCGGGCTCGTAGCGCTCGTCGGGGACGATGTCCTCGTGGGCGCCGAGACGGCCACCGGCCAGGAGGAGTTGGGAGACCTCCAGGAGAAGGAAGGGGACCGCCGAGTCCGGCTCGTCGCCCTTCGCGACCTCGGTGACCGCGACCAGGAAGCTCTCGATCTGATCCGCGATCTGGACCGCGAAGTCGTCCGGGTTCTGGTCGGTCGCGTGCAGCGTGGCATCAGACATCTAGAAGTCGTCTCCCCTCGAAGGCGCGACCGAGGGTCACCTCGTCCGCGTACTCCAGGTCGCCGCCCACCGGGAGGCCGCTGGCCAGGCGGGTGACCTTCAGGCCCATGGGCTTGATCATGCGGGCGAGGTACGTCGCCGTCGCCTCGCCCTCGAGATTCGGATCCGTGGCCAGGATCAGCTCCGTGACCGTGCCGTCGGCGAGACGGGCCAGGAGCTCCCGTATCCGCAGGTCGTCGGGGCCCACCCCGTCGATCGGGCTGATCGCGCCGCCCAGCACGTGGTAGCGGCCCCGGAACTCACGGGTGCGCTCGATGGCCACGACGTCCTTGGGCTCCTCCACGACACAGATCACCGCGGGGTCGCGGCGGGCGTCGCGGCAGATGTTGCACTGCTCCTCCTGCGCGATGTTCCCGCAGGTCACGCAGAAGCGGACCTTCGCCTTGACCTCCATCAGCGCATGCGCGAGGCGCCGCACGTCCGTCGGTTCCGCCTGCAGGATGTGGAAGGCGATCCGCTGCGCGCTCTTGGGACCGACGCCGGGCAGCCGCCCCAGCTCGTCGATGAGGTCCTGGACCACGCCTTCGTACAACGGACTGCCGTCCTTCCTGGTGTTCCTTCAGTACGTACGGTAGAGGCCCGCGGGCCGTCTTAGAAAGGCCGGAAAGACCGGAAGGTCAGAAGGGGAGACCCGGGATGCCTCCGCCGCCCAGCCCCTGGGCGAGCGGACCGAGCTTCTGCTGCTGGAGGGCCTGGGCGTTCTCGTTGGCCGCCTGGACCGCCGCGACGATCAGGTCCGCGAGGGTCTCGGTGTCCTCCGGGTCCACCGCCTTCGGGTCGATCTTCAGCGCCCGCAGTTCGCCGGAGCCGGTGACGGTGGCCGCCACCAGACCGCCGCCCGCCTGGCCGTCCACCTCCGTGTGCGCCAGTTCCTCCTGCGCCTTGGCCAGATCCTGCTGCATCTTCTGGGCCTGCTGGAGCAGCTGCTGCATATTGGGCTGGCCACCACCGGGGATCACGATTCAGCTCTCCTTGGTCGGTTCATCGGTCCGTCGGTCCGTCGGTCCGCTTTTCACGGTTCACGGTTCACGGTTCTCACGGTATTGCCGTTCGGCACGAGCCTACGTGGTCGGGACAGCCGTCGCCCCAGCACTCTTTCGAGTGAGTCCCGGTAGAGGCCCTATACCTGATCACGGCCTCCTTCCGGGGGAAAGAGCGGCCGAACCCCCGACGCCGCCACCCATTGGGAGGTAGGAAGGGTCAGTCGCGGGAGCACACGGCGTCACACTCCATCTACGGAACGTAGGCGAGGCCGGTAGGGCTCAGCAGGGGTCGACGGGGTCGGTTCAGTAGGGAGATACCGGGTGGGTCAGCCGGAGATGCAGCCCGAGGGTCGGCCTCAGGACCGGCGGGACGAGGGGGCGGCCGGACCGCGGCCGGGTGATCCGGCCGGGCGGGAGTTCCCGCTCGGGAACTGGGGCGACCCGGCGGCACGGCTGGACGAGCTGTACCGGTGGGTGGAGCGCGGCGCGCTGGACACCGCAGCCTGGTATCTGGCGGACCGCGCGTGGAAGCGGCAGTGCGCGTGGGCGCTGCGGGCCGGTACGGCGGCGGGCGCGCTGACCGGGGCGGCCATGCCCCTGCTCGATCTGACCGGGGTGGCCGACGGGTCCGCGCCCTGGGGATATCTGGCACTGCTGCTCGCGGTGGCGTGTGTCGCCGGGGACCGGTTCTTCGGGATGACGTCCGGCTGGATGCGGGACGTGGCCACGGCGCAGGCCCTGCAGCGGCGGTTGCAGACGTTCCAGTTCGACTGGGCGTCGGAGTGCATCCGTGAGGTGCTGGGACCGGCGGAGGGCACGGCGAGCGAGGCGGCCGAGCGGTGTCTGACGGTGCTGCGGCGGTTCTCGGAGGACGTGACGGAGCTGGTGCGGGTCGAGACGGCCGACTGGATGGTGGAGTTCCGCAGCGGGGGCGCGCCACTGGGCGTGCAGACGGCGGTCGCGGGCGCCGGGCGTCCCGAGGGCACCCTCCCGCACGGCCGTTTCCCGTCGCCGCCGGGACCGGCCCGCCCGAACATGCCGAGGCAACGCCCACCCGAGCCGCGCTGAGCCCACCCACCCCGGCCCGACACCGCCACCCGGCCCGACACCGCTCGGCTTGGGCCCGTCCGACAGGGCGACCACCGGCGGTGATCCGTGCTCCCACTTCGTCCCCGCCGCCGCCAGCTCCCGGATGCCCGAGGTCGACCCGTGCGGGTCCACTTCAATGCGCGGGCCGTCCTGCGCGCAGTCCTCCTCGTACAGGTCGCAGCGCAGCTCGCCGAACGTTCCACCACGCGCTGTGAACGCGAACTCGACGCGGTCCGTCAGTCCCGGGTGTAGGTGAGCTGTTCGCCGCTGCCGGTGTTCACGCGCTGGAGGGAGCCGTCGGGGAGCAGGGTGACCCGGCTCGCGGCGCCCGGGGAGCAGGCACTGCGCGGGCCGACCGTGACGGAGGACGGGCCGAGGTCCAGCCGCCCGCCGGAACTGCCGGTGAGCCGGGCCTCGAAGACGCAGTGGTAGGTGCCGCTCCCGGCGGGCCCGTCGGCGACGAGGGACATCACCGTGTCGCCGACCTCGCCCTGCTGGACGGTGAGCCGGCGGCTGTGCTGCCCGCTCGCGCTGTCGATGGTGGCGGACCAGGTGCCCAGGAACTCCGCCGGGACCGTGCCGTCCGCCGGCGCGGAGGTGTCCGGCCCCTTCGTGCCGGGCGGCTGCTTGCCGTCCGGTGTGCCCGAGCCCGACGGCCGCGGCGCACTGCTCGGCGTGGACGTCGACGGACCGCCCCCGGAGCGGTCCCCGTCGGCGCCGCCGCTCATCATCGCGTACACGGTGCCGCCCGCGGCGAGGGCGACGACCAGCGCGATCACCACGAGCATCGCGGTGGAACGGCTGTCCCGGCGCGGCTCGGACGCCGGCCCGTAGGGCGGCGGGCCCTGCGCGTACGGCGGCGGCCCGTACGGCGGGGTCTGTCCTGCGCCGTAGCCGTTGTACGGGTAGCCGTACGCCGGGGGCTGCGGGTGCTGCTGTGCCTGGCCGTACGCGCCCGGCGCCGGGCCGGGGGGCGGGGTGGGGCCGTTCTGGCCGGCGACCAGGGTGGGGAGGTGGTTCACACCCGGCTGTCCCGGCGGGGACGGGGCGGGCGGGCCGGGAGGTGTCGTCGGAGGCGGCGGCGCGGCGGAGTCGTCGGCGGCTCGGGCGTGTTCGGGGGTGGCGGCGGGCGCGGGACCGGGGGCCGCGTCCGCGGCCGGGGCCGGTGAGGCCGCGGTCGGTGTGGGCTGCTGCGGCGCTTCCGGGTCCTCCGCGTCGAGCAGTCGCACCGCGTGGCGGCCGAGCTGGGCGACCAGGGCGCTGGGCAGCCAGGGGTCGCGGGAGCGGCCCCCGACGACGGTGTCCTCCGCGCCGGTGCGTTCCAGCACCTGGTCGAGCGTGGGCCGCGCGGCCGGTTCCTTGTGCAGACAGTCGCGTACGAGCTCGGCGAGCCCTTCGGGCACCCGCTCCAGGCCGGGTTCCTCCTGGGCGATGCGGAACATCAGGGCGTGCACACCGCTGTTGGCGGTACCGAAGGGGAGTTCGCCGGTCGCGGCGTAGGCGAGCACCGAGCCGAGGCAGAACACGTCGCAGGCGGGCGTGATGCGGTCGCCGCGCACCTGCTCGGGTGCCATGAAACCGGGTGAGCCGACGAGCGCTCCGGTGCGGGTGAGCCCGCCGTCGGTCACCGTCTCCAGCGCCCGCGCGATACCGAAGTCGATGACCCGCGGACCGTCGATGGTGACGAGCACGTTGGACGGCTTGAGGTCGCGGTGGACGATCCCGGCGGCGTGGATGTCCTTCAGCGCGTGCGCGAGACCGGCGGCGAGGATCCGTACCGACCGCTCGGGCAGCGCCCCATGATCGTGCCCTACCACCTGCTGGAGGCTGGGACCCGCGACGTATCCGGTGGCGACCCAGGGCACGGGCGCCTCGGTGTCCGCGTCCAGCACCGGCGCCGTCCAGTCGCCGCCGACCTGCCGCGCGGCCCGCACCTCCTGGCGGAAACGCGCCCGGAACTCCTCCTCCCGGGCCAGTTCCTCGCGGACCAGCTTCACGGCGACGGTGCGTCCCCGGTCGGAACGGGCGAGGTAGACCTGCCCCATTCCGCCGGCCCCGAGCCGCGCCAGCAGCCGGTACGCCCCGATGCTCCGCGGATCCCCGACCCCGAGCTCGTCCATCGCTGCGCCGCCTCCCCCTGCAGTGAGCAACAGATCGAGGATAGTGCCGGGCCGGTGCCGGGTGAGCTGGGCGTCGTCTACGGTTCCGTAACAGGCGGGCCGAGCCTGTCGAGCACCTCGGACAGCCGTTCCAGCGCCTGTATCGCCTGGGCCAGCTCCTCCTGCCCGTGTTCCTCCCCGTACGCCAGCGCCAGCCGCTCGGCGAAGGCCGCGTGGCCCGGGTCGATGCGGCGGACCGCGGCGCGGCCCTCGTCGGTCGGGGTGAGGAGCTTGGCGCGGCGGTGTGCGGGATTGGGCCTGTACTCGGCCAGTCCGCCGTCCACCAGCAGATCGGCGACGCGCTGCACGCTCTGCCGGGTGATGCCCATGGCCCTGGCGATCCCGGAGACCGGCAGCGGTTCGCCGAGGACCGCGCCGAGCACCTGCCACCGGGCGGCGGTGATCCCGGCGGGCCGGGCCAGCTCCTCGGCGACCGCGAGGAACTGGCCGTTGAGCCGGAAGGTGCCGAGCGCGCCCCGGCTGAGCAGGTCCTGGTGTTCCCGGCTCACCGGCTCAGCGCCTCCTCGTAAGCGGCGTACGCGGCCGGGTCCGAGTCGGTGAACAGCCGGTACCAGGCGTCGGTCACCTTCTCGTCGTAGGCGCCGAGCAGCCGGAAGATCTCGCGGGCGAAGGCGACGGGTTCGGTCGGTCCGGCGGTGACGAGGCCGCCGTCGGTGACCGCGTCGGCCTCGACGTACCGGCCGCCGCCCGCGTATCCGGTCATGGCGAGGTAGGGGGCGGCGCCACTGGTGTGCGCCCGGTCGTCGAGCAGGCCTTCCCGGGCGAGCCCGGCGGTGGCCCCGCAGATCGCGGCGACGGGCACACCGGCGTCGAGGAAGGCGCGGGCGGTGCGGGCGAAGGGGGCGAGCTCGTCGCCCTCGTCCCAGCGGGCGGCGCCGGGGAGGATCAGCAGCGAGCTGTCGTCGGGGTGCAGCTCGTCGAGCCCCAGGTCGGGCAGGACGCGGAGCCCGCCCATGCTGGTGACCGGCTCCCCGGCCGGGGTGACGGTGCGCACCTCGTAGCCGGCGAGCGCGAGATGCGCGGTGGCATGACCGGTCTCCCAGTCGGCGTAGGTGTCGTAGACGGCGAGGTGCACGGGCTTGCGGGTCATGACCGCTCCCTTGGGTGGGGGTACTGGGTCCGCCTTGCTGTGACAACAACCTGCCATGATGACAGCAAGCTGTCAATCAAGTCGCGGGGCCGCCGTCGACAACCTGTCGCGGAAAGTCCCCGACCGCAGACAGGCCGCCGATGTCGCGGCCCCGTCGGCGCCGCTTACCCTCGGCGGCATGACCCCTCAGCCGAACCCCGAGGCCGGCGCCGCCGTCAAGGCCGCCGACCGTGCGCATGTGTTCCACTCCTGGTCCGCGCAGGAGATCATCGACCCGCTCGCCGTCGCCGGGGCGGAGGGGTCGTACTTCTGGGACTACGACGGCCGGCGCTATCTCGACTTCGCCAGCGGGCTCGTCTACACGAACATCGGATACCAGCACCCGAAGGTCGTCGCCGCGATCCAGGAGCAGGCGGCGCGGATGACGACGTTCGCGCCCGCGTTCGCCGTCGAGGCACGTTCGGAGGCGGCGCGGCTGATCGCCGAGCGGACCCCCGGCGACCTGGACAGGATCTTCTTCACCAACGGCGGCGCCGACGCCGTCGAGCACGCCCTGCGCATGGCGCGGCTGCACACCGGGCGCCCCAAGGTGCTCTCCGCCTACCGCTCGTACCACGGCGGCACCCAGCAGGCCGTGAACGTCACCGGTGACCCGCGCCGCTGGCCCTCCGACAGCGGCACGGCCGGGGTGGTGCGCTTCTGGGCGCCGTACCTGTACCGCTCGCGCTTCTACGCCGAGACGGAGGAGCAGGAGTGCGCGCGGGCCCTCGAGCACCTGGAGACGACGATCGCCTTCGAGGGGCCGTCGACCATCGCCGCGATCATCCTGGAGACCATCCCGGGAACGGCCGGCATCATGCTGCCGCCCGCCGGCTACCTGGCCGGCGTCCGCGAGCTCTGCGACACGTACGGCATCGTCCTCGTCCTCGACGAGGTCATGGCCGGGTTCGGACGGACCGGGAAGTGGTTCGCGGCGGACCTCTACGGCGTGGTACCGGATCTGATGACCTTCGCCAAGGGGGTGAACTCCGGCTATGTGCCGCTGGGCGGCGTGGCGATCAACGGGGCGATCGCCGAGACGTTCGGGAAGCGGCCGTACCCGGGCGGACTGACGTACTCGGGGCACCCGCTGGCCTGCGCCGCCGCCGTCGCCACGATCAACGTCATGGCGGAGGAGGGTGTCGTCGAGAACGCGGCGGCGCTCGGCGCGTCCGTCGTCGGACCGGGGCTGCGGGAGCTGGCCGAGCGGCACCCCAGCGTGGGTGAGGTCCGGGGCGTCGGCATGTTCTGGGCGCTGGAACTGGTGCGCGACCGGGAGACCCGGGAGCCGCTGGTGCCCTACAACGCGGCCGGTGCGGCGAACGCCCCGATGGCGGCCTTCGCCGCCGCCGCGAAGGAGGGCGGCGTCTGGCCCTTCGTGAACATGAACCGCACGCATGTGGTGCCGCCGTGCAACGCGAGCGAGGCGGAGCTGAAGGAGGGGCTGGCGGCACTCGACGCGGCCCTGACCGTGGCGGACGGCTACGTGGAGTAACCGGGTGGGCGGCCGGCGTGACCCGGCCGGAGCGGACGCGGGGGCGGCCTTCTCCTCGCGTCCGTTCGAACGCTTCACGCCCCACCCGACGGCGTAAGGTGGCGTGCCCGTGACCATGTGCGTGCACGCCACTCGAACGCGATGAGGGAGACGCCCCGACCATGCCCGGCTTCAGTGGCCATGGCGCCGTGACCCGCAGCACCCTGCGGCAGCAGATCGTCGATGCGCTCCGTGACGAGGTGCTGGCCGGCCGGCTCCAGCCGGGGCAGGGGTTCACCGTCAAGGAGATCGCCGACCAGTACGGCGTGTCCGCCACCCCCGTCCGGGAGGCGCTGGTCGACCTGTCGGCGCAGGGACTGCTCGACGCCGACCAGCACCGGGGATTCCATGTGCACGAGTACTCCGTCGACGACTTCCGCGGCATGATCGAGGCCCGGGGCCTGGTGATCGACGGGATGTTCCACGCGCTGGCCGAGGGCCACCTGGCCCATCTCCGGCCGGACGAGCCCCGGGTCGCCGCCGCCCTCGCCGGGGTGCGCAGACGCGGTGAGGAGGCCCAGCGCGCGGCCCTCGCCGGCGAGGTCACCGTGCTCATCGGCTACGACCTGCGCTTCTGGCGCGAACTCGTATCCGTGTTCGGCAACCCGTATCTCACCGGCTTTCTGCACCGGCTCCGCGTGCAGGGGTGGGTGTTCGCGGTGCAGCATCTGCGACGGGTGCCCGATCTGCGAGGCCTGCTGTGGTCCGAACACACCGAACTGGTCGATGCGCTGGCGCGCCGGGACACCGATTCCGCCCGCGCGATCATCGAGGCGTACAACGCGCACTCGCTGTCCCTCATCGAGGGCCTGACGGCCGGTGGGATGGGTAAGGGACCTGCACAACGCTCCGCACGGGGGGAGCCGCCCGAGCCGGGCGTCGATACCCTTCCCTGACCAGGACGACCACCCCGACGACCGCGCGATGCGAGGAGCCCTCTTTTGGCCTGTGACCTGTGGCTGGTACCGCTCGTCGACGTGTTGTGCCACACGCCCGACAATCCGTTCGCCGAGGAACTCGCGCAGTACAACGCGGTGCTGGCCGAGGCAGGGCTGCCACCGGTGCCGGTGTACCAGTACATGCCCGGACTGACCGGCGAGGTGGCCCCGGTCGCGGGGTTCGACTACGACGCGCTGCACTTCCTGCGGCGCGTGTACCTGCTCCAGGTGTGCGGGCTGCCGGTCACGCCGGTGGACGAACTGGGCGGTGACTACGAGCAGTTGCTGGAAATGTTCGAGGCGACGGCCCAGCAGTCGCACCTGGTCTGGCACTACGACCACGCGGGCGCGTACGTCCCCGTCGACTTCCCGCACCCCCTCTCCAGCGACGGACTCCTCGCCGGTGGCGGCCCCTTGGGCTCCTCCCACGCGCTGCTGCGCGAGCTGGAGCTGGTCGCCCCGTCGATCGGCATCGACCCGGCGAACCCCCCGCCGGCTCCCGAGCCCCCGCGCGCCCCGACCGAACTGGAGGAGCCCGCCGTCCCGGCGCCGTACGACCCCAGCCCCTTCGCCCGCGAACGTCACGTCTGGCTGGGCCTGCACGCGGCGGCGACCCGGAGTCTGGCGCAGGGCTCGATGATCGTCTTCAGCTGAGGATCAGCGCAGCTCGGAGAGCCCCTTCCGCAGGTCCTCCGCGTTCATGACGGGGCACATCTCGACCTCGGCGTTCATGTGGGTGAAGAACGGCTCACCCACCGGGGGCACCTCCGAGCTGTCCCGCAGGTGAAGGACCAGCACCATCGCCCGCCGCCCGCCGCCCTGCGCGGCCACCGGCGCCCCGTCGAGGGGTGCCGGTGGCCGCGGCGGCCGGTCCTACAGGAACGAGTTGATCTCGATCGTCTCGGTGCGGCCCGGGCCCACGCCGATCGCGGAGACCGGGGCGCCGGACATCTCCTCCAGGGCCTTGACGTACGACTGGGCGTTCTTCGGCAGGTCGGAGAAGGACTTCGCCTTGCTGATGTCCTCGCTCCAGCCGGGGAGCATCTCGTAGACGGGCTTCGCGTGGTGGAAGTCGGTCTGCGAGTACGGCAGCTCCTCGACGCGCTTGCCGTCGATCTCGTACGCCACGCAGACCGGGATCTGCTCCCAGCCGGTGAGGACGTCGAGCTTGGTGAGGAAGAAGTCGGTGAGGCCGTTGACGCGGGTGGCGTAGCGGGCGATCACCGCGTCGAACCAGCCGCAGCGGCGGTCGCGGCCGGTGGTGACACCGCGCTCACCGCCGATACGGCGCAGGGCCTCGCCGTCCTCGTCGAACAGCTCGGTCGGGAACGGGCCGGCGCCGACGCGGGTCGTGTACGCCTTGAGGATGCCGATGACCCGGCTGATCTTCGTCGGGCCCACGCCCGCGCCCGTGCAGGCGCCGCCCGCGGTCGGGTTGGACGAGGTGACGAAGGGGTAGGTGCCGTGGTCGATGTCGAGCAGGGTGCCCTGGCCGCCCTCGAAGAGGACCACCTTGTCCTGCTCCAGCGCCTGGTTCAGCACCAGCACCGTGTCGGAGACGTACGGGGCGAGCTTGTCCGCGTACCCCAGCAGTTCCTCGACCACCTGCTCCACGGCGATCGCGCGCCGGTTGTAGAGCTTGGTGAGCATCTGGTTCTTGGCGTCGAGGGCCGCCTCGACCTTCTGGGTGAGGATCGATTCGTCGTACAGGTCCTGGACGCGGATACCGACACGGTTGATCTTGTCGGCGTAGGTCGGGCCGATGCCCCGGCCCGTGGTGCCGATCTTGCGCTTTCCGAGGAAGCGCTCGGTCACCTTGTCCACCGTCACGTTGTACGGCGTGATGATGTGAGCGTTTCCGCTGATCAGGAGCTTGGACGTGTCGACGCCGCGCTCGTTCAGACCGCTCAGCTCGGAGAGCAGGACCGACGGGTCGACGACGACGCCGTTACCGATGACCGGCGTGCAGCCGGGGGACAGGATTCCGGAAGGGAGCAGGTGGAGGGCGTACTTCTGGTCACCCACGACTACCGTGTGGCCGGCGTTGTTGCCGCCCTGGTAGCGCACCACATAGTCGACGGATCCACCGAGCAGGTCCGTCGCCTTTCCCTTGCCTTCGTCACCCCACTGAGCACCGAGCAGCACAAGTGCGGGCACGCGCGTACACCCCTTCCGGGCGGGGCATGTCCAAGGTCAGGGGCGCACGCGGAGGATCACCGTCGCGTGCACCGCGACCACCGTTGGCCGCCAACCGTCGGACCGGATGCCCCGGAATAGACGAAGCCCCTGGCGCAATAGCGCAAGGGGCTCTTGCACAAAGATGCTACCCGAGGAAGCGAGGCATGGCCGAGGTGGCGACTTCCAGGACCTTCTCCGCGACGTCCGATCAGCTCCTGGTGGTCATCGATCCGCTCGCCCGGCAGGCGGACGGCGAGTCGGTCCGGATCGCGAAGGACGTGCTCGGCGCGGGTGCCCCGGGCACGAAGGTGTGCCTGCCGGACGGCCCGGAGGAGTTCGCCCGGGCACTGGCCCGGCGCGGGTCGCGGCGGCCGGTGGTGGTCGGCGACGACCGGGCCCTGGTGCGGGCGGTGGAACTGCTGCACCGGCAGCGGGAGCTGGCCGCGTGCACCCTGTCCCTGGTGCCGGTGGGGGGTGCGGTCGCCCTCGCCCGGTCGCTGGGGGTGCCCACGGGGGCGGTGGCGGCGGCACGGGCCGTCCTGGAGGGGGCGGAGCGGCGGATGGACCTGATGGTGGACGACAGCGACGGGGTGGTGCTCGGCACGCTGCGGATCCCTCCGGTGGGGGGTGTGACACGCATGCGGGAGGCGGACGGCGGGGTGGGCCACCCGTGGCTGCGGACGTGCCGGTCGCTGGTACGGACCCTGGTGCCGGCGCGGCCGTCCGGAACCGTTTCCGCGCCCGAGGCGGGGCCGACGCGGCTGCGGGTGGAGGTCGACGGGGAGACGCTCGTCGATCTGGGGCAGCCGGTGGAGGGCGTCTCGGTCGTGCCCGGTGACTCCGGGAAGGCGCGGGTCGAGGTGCGTCCGGCGTCGGTGGGCGCGGCGGTGTCCCCGCTGTCGGCGGAGGGCCGCACGGTGACCGTGTCGGGCGCGCACTTCCGCTACCGGGCGGACGCGGTGGTGTCGGGGCCGGTGCGGACGCGGACGTGGGTGGTGCGGGAGGGGGCGTGGGGGCTCACGGTGCCGGTGCGGTAGCGGACGTGGGGCTCACGGTGCCGGTGCGGTAGCGGACGTGTCGAGTCGAGTCGGGGGGCCTTGAACTCGATCGTGTCCAGGACGCAGTCGAACGGCGCGGGAATCGGCAGCCCAGCCACCACTCGGCGCAGCGGATCGGCTACCCCTGCCCGAACCGCTCCTCCCGATGCGCCCGCCAGCGCTCCATCATCGCCTCGACCTCCTTCTCCACGAACTCGAAGAAGGCCAGCGTCTCCGCCAGCCGACGGCCCGCCGGGGTCTGCTCGCCCAGGCTGGCGACGCCCTCCCGGAGGGCGTCCTCCCAGCGGCGGATCACGACCTCGCGGTTGGTGAGGGCCTCATACCACTGGTCGCCGTGGACCCGGTACCGCTCCCGGCGGGAGCCGGGCTCGCGCTCACGGGAGACCATGCGCTGCTGCGCCAGGTAGCGCACCGCGCCGGACACCGCGGCCGGCGAGATCCTGAGCTGTTCGCCCAGCTCGGCGGAGGTCATGACCCCCGTGTCGGATGCGAGCAGGGCCGCGAAGACACGGGCGGGCATCCGCGGCAGCCCGGCTTCCACCAGCTGCGCCGCGAAGTGCTCCACGAACCGTGAGACCGCCTCCGGGTCCCGGTCCGTCCCGCGCGGTTCGGCCATGCTCCGATCATCTCCCCTGCTCAGACACCGTGGATCAGTCTAGTCAGCAGTTCATACGCTTCCTTAACTTCACAAATTTCTGAAGGAAGCGTACGTTCCGAGCATGACGAAGGCCATCACCGTGTCCGGACTGCACAAGTCCTTCGGCCGGACCCACGCACTGGACGGCCTCGACCTGAGCGTCGAGACCGGCGAGGTCCACGGATTCCTCGGGCCCAACGGCTCCGGCAAGTCGACCGCCATCCGCGTCCTGCTCGGCCTGCTGCGCCCCGACTCGGGCACCGCCCAGGTGCTCGGCCAGGACCCCTGGACGAACTCCGCCGAGCTCCACCGGCGCCTCGCCTACGTCCCCGGCGACGTGGAACTCTGGCCGGGCCTCACCGGCGGCGAGGCCATCGACCTGCTGGCGCGGCTGCGGGGCGGGCTGGACAGGAAGCGGCGGGCCGAGCTCATCGAGCGCTTCGACCTGGACCCGACCAAGAAGGGCCGCGCCTACTCCAAGGGCAACCGGCAGAAGGTCGCCATCGTCGCCGCGCTCGCCTCCGACGCCGAGCTGCTGCTCCTCGACGAGCCGACCGCGGGACTGGATCCGCTCATGGAGGTCGTCTTCCAGGACGTCATCGGCGAGGCCAAGGCGGCCGGCAAGACCGTCCTGCTCTCCAGCCACATCCTGGCCCAGGTGGAGAAGCTCGCCGACCGCGTGAGCATCATCCGGCTGGGGCGCACCGTCCAGTCCGGCACCCTCGGCGAACTGCGCCACTTGACCCGCACCACCATCGAGGCGGAGACCGAACGGCCGGCCACCGGCCTGGCGGGCCTGCCCGGCGTCCACGACCTGCGGACCGTCGACGAGGCCACCGGCCGGGTCCGCTTCACCGTCGACGGCGCCCAGGTCGGCACCGTGGTCCGCGAACTCGCCGAGTTCGGCGTCCGGGGCCTGGTCAGCCACCCGCCGACCCTGGAGGAACTGATGCTGCGCCACTACGGCGACGAGCTCGCCGCCAACGGGCACGGCACCGGGCAGGGCACGGACGGAGAGGCCCGATGACCTCCGCCACCGCAACCCCCGGCACCCGGGCGTCCGGCACACCGGTCGCGGGCGGCAACGCGCTGGCGGGGACCAGGACGCTGATCCGCTTCGCCCTGCGCCGGGACCGGATCCGGCTCCCGGTGTGGGTCCTGGCCCTGTTCCTCGGCACGCTCGCCACGGCGAACAGCTTCCGGACCCTCTACAGCGACCCGCAGGACCGCGCGAACGCCGTCAGCAGCGTGGACAGCCCGGCCGGCCTGGCCATGTCCGGCCCCCGCCACTACCTCACCGACGACGGCTTCGGCTCCATCCTGAGCCACCAGATGATCGGCTTCACGGCCGTCCTCGTCGGCCTCATGAGCGTGCTGGTCATCACGCGGCACACCCGCGCGGAGGAGGAGACGGGCCGCGCCGAACTGGTGCGCTCGACCGTCGTCGGCCGGCACGCCCACCTCGCCGCCGCCCTGTCCGTCGCCGTCCTGGCCAACCTCGCCCTCGCCCTGCTGCTGGCCTTCGGCCTGGCCGGCCTGGGAATGGAGGGCATCGGCACGGCCGGCTCACTGGTCTACGGCTTCGCCCACGCCGCCGCCGGCCTGGTCTTCGCCGCCGTCGCCGCGGTCACCGTCCAGTTCACCGCGCACACGCGCGGGGCGTCCGGTATGGCCCTCGCGGTCATCGGCGTCGCCTACGTACTGCGCGCCGCCGGCGACAGCGGCGAGAACGGCGCCCTGTCCTGGCTGTCCCCGATCGGCTGGGTGCAGCGCAGCTACCCGTACGTCGACAACCGCTGGTGGCCGCTGCTGCTGTGCCTGGTGTTCGCGGTGGCGTGCGCGGCGGCGGGGTTCTGGCTCTCCACCCGGCGGGACGTGGGCGCGGGCCTGCGCCCGGAGAAACTGGGCAGCCCCACGGCCTCCGCCGCGCTCACCACACCGGTCGGCTTCGCCCTGCGCCTGCACCGCGGCATGCTGACCGGCTTCGGCACCGGCCTGTTCCTGATGGGCGCGATGTACGGGTCGATCCTCGGGGACGCCGAGGACATGCTGGCGGGCATCGACGAGATCGAGGAGGCCCTGGAACGCCTGGGCGGGGCGAGTGTCGCCGAGTCCTTCGCCTCGATGGTCATGGTCGTCCTGACGGTCGTGGCGGCGGTGTACGTCGTCATGGCGGCCCTGCGGCCCCGTTCCGAGGAGACGGCGGGCCGCGCCGAGCCGCTGCTCGCCACCGGCCTCTCGCGCTCCCGCTGGGTCGGCGGCCACCTGGCCGTGGCCATGGGCGGCGGCACGGTGGTCCTGCTGCTGGCCGGGCTCGGCTTCGGTGTCGCCGGCGCGGCATCGACCGGTGACGCCGGGCTGGTGCCGGACCTGACGGGCGCGGCCCTCGCGTACGCACCCGCCCTGTGGGTCACCGTCGGTGCGGCCGCGGTCCTTTTCGGCTGGTTCCCGCGGGCGAGCCAGGCGGCCTGGATCGTGCCGGTGTACGCCTTCGTGGTCGGCTACCTCGGCCAGATCCTCCAGTTCCCGGACTGGATGAACAACCTCTCCCCCTTCGGCCACGTCCCCCGGCTGCCTGCGGCGGACATGTCCTGGACCCCGATACTGCTCCTCACCCTCGTCGCGGCGGGACTGGTGTGGCTGGGCCTGGAGGGCTTCCGGCGCCGGGACCTGGAGACGAAGTAGGAAGGGGCTTGACGACGTGACAGGACCCGTCAGTCCATGTACGGCTTGAGCTCCTCGGTGTCGAATTCGATGCCGACAGGGTTGGGAAGCACGACCCTCTTGCCCAACTGGCGCTTCTGGACGTTCCGGTAGCCGACCACCGGGTCCGGGTCACTGTGTACGAGGATCGAGCGACGGTCGCGGTCGATCAACAGGTAGACGGGGATCCCGGATTCGGCGTAGGCCTGGGGCTTCTCCACACGGTCACGATCGTGCGTGTCCGAGTCGAAGGAGGTGACCTCCACCGTCATCAGCACGCCTTTGGTGTCCGCCCAGTCCCCCTGCCCCGCGAAGTGGGCGACGGGTGCGAGCACCGCGTCCGGCAGGGCCCGGCCCTTGCGGTAGGACTCCACCTTCAACCCCTGTACCGGGCTGAGATCGAGTTCGGGCCTGGCCTGCATGCACAGACGGACCAGCCACATGATGATCGCGCCGTGATTGCCGTTGGTCACTTTCCTGAGCCCGATCCGTCCGTTGATGAACTCGAACCTGACGGTCTCGTCCTCACGCTCGGCGAACTCGGCAATCCGCTCGAACATGTCCACCGACAACTGTGATGACGCACGTTCTGCCATAACCGTCATGGTGCCTCCCTCCGCAGGCGGACACCAGCTTGACGAGTCCTCCACGTCCATCACCGGAAGTCGGCCGGTGATCATCTGAACGGGTGATCACCTCACGTCCACGGCCAGCCCCTCCAGTCCCCGGATCACGAAGTTCGGCTTTCTCTTCGGCTCCGCCGCGAGTCGCAGCCCCGGTGCTTTCTCCAGCAGCGCCGTCATCGAGGCCGCCAGCTCGATACGGGCCAGCGGCGCGCCGATGCAGTAGTGGAGGCCGGCGCTGAAGGAGATGTGCGGGTTGTCGGCCCGGGTCAGGTCCAGCCGGGACGGGTCGGTGAACACCGCCGGATCGTGGTTGGCGGAGCCGAAGAGCATCGCGATCTCCGCGCCCCTCGGGATCACCTGCCCGTCGATCTCGATCTCGTCCAGAACCCAGCGTTCGAACAGCTGAAGGGGGGTGTCGTAGCGCATCAGCTCCTCCACGGCGGAGGGCACGAGGGAGTGGTCGGCGCGCAGGGCGGCCAGCTGGTCCGGGTTGCGGAACAGCGCCCACCAGCCGTTGACCGTGGAGTTCACCGTCGCCTCGTGGCCCGCGTTCAGCAGCAGCACACAGGTGGAGATCATCTCCTGCTCGGTGAGCCGGTCGTCCTCGTCGTGGGCGGCGATCAGGCCCGAGACCAGGTCGTCGCCGGGGTTCCTGCGGCGCTCGGCGATCAGTTCGCGCAGGTAGTCCGAGAACTCGACCGACGCACGGACCGCCTTCGCCGCCGCGTCCTCGGACGGGTTCAGCTCGTACATTCCGCAGATGTCCGCCGACCAGGGGCGCAAGGGTGCCCGGTCCGCCTCCGGGATGCCCAGCATCTCCGCGATCACCGCGACCGGCAGTGGCTCGGCGACGTCCGTGAGCAGGTCACCGCCGCCCGCCTCGACCAGCGCCGACACCAGGTCCCCCGCGAGGCCCTCGACGTACGGCTTGAGGCGCTCCACCGTGCGCGGGGTGAACGCCTTCGACACCAGGCGCCGGATGCGGGTGTGGTCCGGCGGTTCGAGATCGAGCATGCCGTGGTCGTTGAGGGTGTGGAACGGCTCGTGCTCCGGCGGGGGCGGTGTGCGGCCGAACTCCTCGTGGGTGAAGCGGTGCAGGTACGTCCGTCCCAGGCGCCGGTCGCGCAGCAGCGCCGAGACGTCCGCGTGGTGGGCGACCAGCCACTGGTTCGTCGGCTCGAAGTACCGCACCCTGCCCTGCTCGCGCAGCTCGGCGTAGGCGGGGTACGGGTCGGCGACGAACGCCGGGTCCCACGGGTCGAAGGCGAGGTCGTCAAGGGCTGCCATGAACGGACGGTAGCCCGGAAGACGGCCTCTGACCAGGGGGTCAGCCCGGCGTGACCAGCCGTGCCTCGTACGCGAACACCGCCGCCTGGGTGCGGTCCCGCAGGCCCAGTTTCACCAGGATGCGGCTCACGTGCGTCTTGATCGTCGATTCGGCGACCACCAGCCGCCCGGCGATCTCCGCGTTCGACAGCCCCTGCGCGATCAGCACCAGCACCTCCGTCTCCCGCTCGGTCAGATCGCCGTACGCCGCCTGCGCGGACGGCATCAGCCGCGGCGCCTCGGACAGCTTGGAGAACTCGGTGATCAGGCGCCTGGTCACCGTCGGGGCGAGCAGGGCCTCACCGGCCGCGACGACCCGCACCCCGTCGGCGAGCTGACGGGCGGAGGCGTCCTTGAGGAGGAAGCCGGAGGCGCCCGCGCGCAGCGCCTGGTAGACGTACTCGTCGAGGTCGAAGGTGGTCAGGACGAGCACCTTCGCCGTGCCGTCGGCGGCGACGATCTCCCGCGTCGCCTCGATGCCGTTCATCTCGGGCATGCGGATGTCCATCAGAACGACGTCGGGGGCGAGTTCGCGGACCCGCTCGACCGCCTCCCGGCCGTTGACCGCCTCACCGACGACCTCGATGTCCGGCATCGCGCCCAGCAGGACCGAGAAGCCCTCGCGCACCATCATCTGGTCGTCCGCGATCAGGACGCGGATGGTCATGCGTCACCTTCGTTCACCGTGGCGACCGGCAGGAACACGGCGACCTCGTAGCCGCCGTCGTCCGTCGGACCGGCCGTCATCTCACCGTTCAGCATGGTGACCCGCTCCCGCATGCCGGTGATGCCGTGGCCGGCGCCCATCGGAGAGGGCGGGCGAAGCCCTCCTTCAGGGGTGGTGGCCGGGTGACGGGCGGGCTTCACCAGGTTCGGTGCGGGAGCCGGGCCGTTGACCACACGCACCCCGAGGCCGCCGAGGACGTACCCGATCTCGACGCGGGCGCTCGCGCCGGGCGCGTGCCGCAGGCTGTTGCTCAGCGCCTCCTGCACGATCCGGTACGCCGACAGCTCCACCCCCTGCGGCAGCTCCCGCACCGCGCCGGTCAGCACCTTCTCCACCTCCAGTCCGGCGCCGCGCACATTGACGAGCAGGGCGTCGAGGTCGGCGAGGGTGGGCTGCGGGGCATCCGGGGCCTCGTAGTCCTCGGCGCGGACCACGCCGAGGATGCGGCGCAGCTCGGTGAGGGCGGCGACCGCGTTCTCCCGGATGGTGACGAAGGCGCGCTCCAGCTCCGGCGGCGGGTTCTCCACCCGGTACGGGGCCGCCTCGGCCTGGATGGCGACCACCGACATGTGGTGGGCCACCACATCGTGCAACTCGCGGGCGATGGTGGTGCGCTCCTCCAGCGCCGTGCGCCGGGACCGCTCGTGCGCGGTGACCGTCTGCTGGGCGGTCACCTCCTGCTGGGCGGTGTGCCGGACGTGCCAGAGGGAGACCACCAGCAGGGCGAAGGCGGACGTCACCATCATGGGACCGGCGTTGGTGTAGTAGTACGAACCGCCGAAGAAGACGTCGGAGAGGAAGGCGTACGCGGCGGTCAGGACCCACATCCAGGCGGCGGTGCGCGGCCGGGTGCGCAGTGCCACGACCACCACCACCGCCAGGTGGCAGACGAACGCTCCGGGCATCCACGGCCAGTCGCCGCCCCCGTCGCCCAGGATCGCGACCACCGGGGTCACGGCGAGGGACAGCCAGAACGCGCCGATCGGCCGGACCAGCGTGGCGAGCACCGGGAGTGCGCACAGCAGACCGACCAGCAGGGCCGGTACGTCCCCGCCGGGCAGGCCGCTCGACAGGGCGCCGGCCATCAGGGCGATCAGCGCCACCGCCCCGACGACCGCGTGCGGGAGGTGCTGCGCGGCGGACCGCAGCCGTGCGGGCAGCCGTCGGACGAACGGGCCGTCCGTGCGCCGGGGCGGCAGCGGCCGGTAGGCGAAGGCGTCGTGGAACAGGTCATGGCGCAGTCCCCGCAGGGAGTTCTGGGCCAGCCGGTACTCCGGGCTGCGGGTCCCGGATCCGTCCCCGTCGCCGCGTGGGGCGCCCGGGTACTGCTGCTGAGTCGTCTCGGTCACGCTCACACGGTAGGCCGACCGGGTGATCCCGGTCGTCCCCGCTGAGACGGGTATCGGGGAGTCCGTCTCAGGTACTACGCAGGCCACGGCGGGTTACCTCTCAGTAGCCCGAGGTCAACGCCACCCCTCCCCGCCGCCGCCCGCCCGCTCATCGGGCCGGCCGGCAAGGGAAGTTACGGATCACCGCACGTAGTCCGCGTCCCACCGGGGGACTCACTCACGGGGTAGCTCTCAGGTACGAGGGGTCGTGAACAACTCTCGAGTAAGTGTCCATAGGTGTCTTTTAGGTGCCGTGAGTGATGTACATTCTTGCGCATGAACCTGACGGAATGGGCACGCGCACAGGGCATTGCGCCCGGGAACCCAGCGCATCCAACACCGTTCGGGATGCGCGCAGTTCCGGGAGCTGGCGTCAGATGTCACTCCTGGACACTGTTTAGGAACGGTATGACATGCCCCCACCCGACGGGACGTCACCAGGCGAGCTGGGCGATCTCCTCCGCCACCACCGCACACGCGTCGGCCGCCGGATCGATCAGCGGGAAGTGCCCGACGTCCTCCAGCAACGTCACCCCCACCACCTCCCCCGCCTTCGCCGCCGCCTCCGCGTACGCCTCGGCGACCGCCTGCGGGACATCGACGTCGGTACGGCCCTGCACCAGGGTCGTAGCGATCCCGGTGGGCAGCAGCAGCGCCGGATCCGCGTGCGCCCGCCGTTCGGCGAAGTGATCGTCACCGCCGAGAAGCTGCCGCACGGCACCCCCGCACACGCCGAGCTCGTCCGCGACCGCGAAGTCGGCGATCGGGGCGAGCGCGACAACACCCCGCAGTGGTGCGGGACCATCGGTGCGCCAGGCGGCGCCGGCCGGAAGGAGATGCCGCGCGGCGGCCCACAGCGCCAGATGCCCGCCCGCCGAGTGACCGGTGAGGACGACGCGCCGCGGATCGGCCTGCGGCAGATGCTCCCGGATCAGCGCGGGCAGGGCGTCCAGCGCGGCAGCCACGTCGTCGAACGTATCGGGCCACCGCCCGGCGACCGCGTCACCACCGCCCGCCTCCTCCGCACCGCGCCGGTATTCGACACTGGCCACGGCAAAGCCCCGGCCGGCCAGAAAGGCCGCGAAGGGGCTGATGTGGCGCCGGTCGTACGGCGCGCGCCAGGCACCTCCGTGCAGGACGACCACCACGGGCGCGGGCCCCGGCCCGCCCTCACCCCGCGGCACATGGAAGTCGATCAGCTGATCCGGGTCGTCGCCGTAGGCCGCCGTGACATCCGGGGCCACGGGCGGGTGGGAGAAGGCCGACTCCTCCTCGGCGGCGGTCCGGGCGGCTGCGACGTCGTCCGTCATGCTCAACCTCTCAGCGATACAACGTAGGTGACGGACCGTGCAGGAACGCGGCCGTTTGGCCGGGACGGTATCAGGACGCCCACGTGCCCCGACATGGGGATGTCACGCTCGGTCAGCGACTTCGGGGAGCCGCCGGGGCGGCCCGGATCCGGGGAGCCGCCGGGGGCGGCGGCCCCGTGCACGACATCGCCGCCCGCCGGGGGCGGCGGCTCCGTACACGACATCCCCGCCCGCCGGGGGCGGCGGCTCCGTCCACGACATCCCCGCCCCCGGCCCTCGCCTACGCCAGCACCTCCGCCAGCACCCGCGCCGCCCGCTCCACATCCGCGAATCCGACGTACAGCGGGGTGAAGCCGAAGCGGAGGACGTCCGGGGGGCGGAAGTCGCCGACCACGCCCCGACCGATCAGCCGCTCCATCACTTCCCCGGCGCCCTCGCAGCGCAGCGCGACCTGGCTGCCCCGCTCCGCGTGCGCGAGCGGCGTCACGCACTCGACCCGTCCCTCGGGCGCGTACGCCTCGACGCACTCCAGGAAGAAGTCCGTCAGCGCGAGGGACTTGGCCCGGACCGCGCCGACCGTCACGCCGTCCCAGACCTCCAGCGCCGCCTCCAGGGCGAGCATGGAGAGGATGTCCGGGGTACCGACCCGTCCCCGCACCGCGCCCGCCGCCGGCTCGTAGTCCGCACGCATGCCGAAGGGCTCCTCGTGGGAGTTCCAGCCGGGCAGCGGGGAGTCGAAGCGGTCCTGCAGATCCGCGCGCACATACAGGAACGCCGGTGAACCGGGGCCGCCGTTCAGGTACTTGTAGGTGCAGCCGACCGCCAGGTCCACGCCGTGCCGGTCCAGCCCGACCGGAAGCGCGCCCGCGCTGTGGCACAGGTCCCAGACGACGTACGCTCCCGCCGCGTGCACCGCCGCCGTCAGCGACGGCAGGTCGTGCAGCCGCCCGGTGCGGTAGTCGACGTGGTTGAGCAGCACGGCGGCCGTACGGTCACCGAGCACTCCGGGGACCTCGGACGGCGCGACCGGACGCAGCGTGCAGCCCGTCATCCGGGCCGCCGACCCGGCGATGTACCCGTCCGTGGGGAACGTGGTCGCGTCGACCACGATCTCGTCCCGCCCGGGATCCGTCAGCCGAGCCAGCCGCACCGCGCCCACCAGCGCCTTGAGCACATTGACACTGGTGGAGTCGCCGACCACGACCTGCCCGGCCGCCGCGCCGACCAGCGGCGCGATCCGGTCGCCGACCCGCTCCGGCGCCGTCCACCAGCCGCCCTCCGTCCAGGACCGGATGCGCAGTTCGCCCCACTGCCGGCGCACCACGTCCTCGACCCTGCCGGGAACGGCCACCGGCAGCGCGCCCAGCGAGTTGCCGTCGAGGTACACCACCTCGTCGAGCACGAACTCGGCCCGCTTGGCGGCCAGTTCGTCGGAGGCGTCCAGCTTCTCCGCCTTCGCCGCGAGCTCAGACATACGACCGCGCCGTCCACAGCTCGGGGAACACGCTCTTCTGCGCCCGCTTCTCCAGCCAGGCCACTCCGGCGGAGCCGCCCGTTCCGGTCTTGGCTCCCATCGCGCGGCGGGTGGCGACCAGGTGGTCGTTGCGCCAGCGCCACACCAGTTCGGCGACGTCGGTCAGCACCTCGCCGAGGCGGGCCACCTCGTCCCGCTCGTCACCCGAGTAGACGGCCGTCCAGACCGACTCCACCTCGGGCGAGGGCTCGTACTTCCGCGACACGTCGCGCCGCAGCACGTCCTCCGGGATCGGGTGCCCGCGACGTGCGAGGAACCGCAGCACCTCGTCGTACAGGCTCGGCTCGTGCAGCGCCTTCTCCAGCTCGGCGTGCACCCGCGGCGCGCCCCGGTGCGGGACCAGCATGGAGACGGACTTGTCGCCGAGGAGGAACTCCAGGCGCCGGTACATCGCCGACTGGAAGCCGGAGCCTTCGCCGAGCGCGCCGCGGTAGGAGTTGAACTGCGCCGGGGTGAGCCCGATCAGGGGCTTCCAGGACGCGTTCAGCGCCTCCAGCTCCCGCACGGACCGCTTCAGCGCGTCGGTCGCGGTCGGTACGTCGTCCCCGCGCAGCGCCTTCGCCGCGGTCTCCCACTCGTGGACGATGACGGTGAACCACAGCTCCATCACCTGGGTGGTGACCAGGAAGACCATCTCTCCGGGATCGTCGGAGAGGGTGTGCTGGAGGTGGGTGAGGACGTCGGCCCTGACGTAGTCCTCGTAAGGGGTCGTTCCCTTGAAGTCGAGATGCGGGGTCTCCGGCTCATGAGCCTCGTGGGACATCGCTGTCTCCTGTACATGTACTCCGGGTAGCGGTCCGCCCCTGCCGTTACCGGCACGGGGGCCCCGGTCCCCACGGTGCATCCTGCGCAATCGTCCCCCGAAACCGCAAGGCCCGCCCGCTCACGGGCGGGCCACGGAAATACCGGCAGGTCAGCCCAGGACCTGGGCCGCCGCGGGAGAGGAGTCCTCCAGGAACCGCGCGCAGCGCTCGTACTCCTCCTGCTCGCCGATCGCCTGCGCGGCGCGGGCGAGGGCGTGCAGGGCGCGCAGGAAGCCGCGGTTGGGCTCGTGCTCCCACGGCACCGGGCCGTGCCCCTTCCAGCCGTTGCGGCGCAGCGCGTCCAGGCCGCGGTGGTAGCCGGTACGGGCGTACGCGTACGACTCCACGACGCCGCCCCGCTCGAAGGCCTCGTCGGCCAGCTGGGCCCAGGCCAGCGAGGAGGTGGGGTACTTGGCGGCGACATCGGCGGACGAGGTGCCCGACGCGAGCAGTTCGCGCGGACCGGGGTCGTCGGGGAGGTGGGTCGGGGGCGGGCCCCCGAGGAGGTTCTCGTGAATCGACATGGGACCAGTCTCGTACATCAGCGGGGCAGGCTCCCGCGCTCCTCCCCCGGGCCGGGCCCCGCCCCCGCCTCCAGCGGCGGCACCGCCACGCTGCCGTGTGTGCGGCACTGCGGCCTGCGGCAGTCAGGACCGGGCCGGCGTACGGTCGCGAAGGCGATGGCGGAGCCCACCACGAGGACGCCCGCGCACAGGACCATCGCCCGCTGGAACGCGTCGTCGAAGGCGTCCGGCACCCGGTACGCCTCCGGTCCCATCCCGGCGAGCAGCGGCAGCGCCGCCACCGCGACCAGGCCGGCCGCACGGGCGGCGGCGTTGTTGATGCCGCTGGCCAGGCCCGCCCGCGCGGTGTCCACGGCGGCGAGGACGGTCGCGGTCAGCGGCGCCACCAGGCTGACCATGCCGAGGCCGAGGACCAGCAGAGCGGGCAGCACCTCGGTGGCGTACGAGGCGTCCGGCCCGACCCGCAGCATCAGCAGCATCCCCGCCGCGGACAGCAGTGGTCCGACGGTGAGCGGGATGCGCGGGCCGATCCGGTCGCCCAGCTCACCCGAGCGGGCGGAGAGCAGCAGCATCAGCGCGGTCGTGGGCAGCAGCGCCGTACCGGCGGCGAGGGCGGACCAGCCGACGACGACCTGGAGCTGGAGCGCGGCGAGGAAGAAGAAGCCGCCGAAGGCCGCGTACACGCACAGCGTGACCACGTTGACCGCCGAGAACTGGCGGGAGGCGAAGATGTCCAGCGGCATCATCGGGGCCGGGTGGCGCTTCTCGACGAGGACGAACGCGACCGCGGCGGCCAGACCGGTGACGGCCGAGACGACGACCGGCAGGGACCCCTCCTCGGCCTCGATCAGCGCGTACGTCACCAGCGCGAGGGCGACCGCGCCGAGCGCCGCGCCGAGGACGTCGAACCGGCCCTCGGCCTTCCGGCCGGACGACTCCGGCACATGGCGTACGGCGATGGGTGCGCAGAGCACGGCGAGCGGCACGTTGAGCAGGAACACCCAGCGCCAGCCGGGCCCGTCCACCAGCCAGCCGCCGACGAACGGGCCGACCGCCGCGCCGATCCCGCCGAACCCGGACCACAGGCCGACCGCGCGGCCCCGGTCGTCCGGGTGGAAGGACGCCTGGATGAGGGCGAGCGAGCCGGGGGTGAGCAGCGCGCCGCCGACGCCCTGGAGCGCGCGGGCCGCGACGAGCAGACCGGCGTTCGGGGCGAGGCCGCACAGCAGCGAGGCCGCGGCGAACCACAGCACACCGACGACGAACACCTTGCGCCGCCCGAACCGGTCGCCCAGCGCCCCGCCGAGCAGGATCAGCCCGGCCAGCGTGACCATGTACGCGTTGACGGTCCACTGCAGTGCGGCGAGGTCGGCGTCGAGGTCCCGGCCGATGCGCGGGAGGGCGATGTTGACCACGGTCGAGTCGAGCAGGGCCATGCCGGAGCCGAGCACCGTGGTGAACAGGATCCACTTGCCCTGCGGGGAGGACAGCCGGACGTCGGGCATACGGCGAGCATACGGAAGAGCCCGGCACCTGAGCGGGTGCCGGGCTCGACGCGTACGAGCGGGTTACTTGATCCGGGTGCCCGTCGAGCGCAGGTTCTGGCAGGCCTCCAGGACACGGGCCGACATGGACGCCTCGGCCAGCTTGCCCCAGGTGCGCGGGTCGTAGGTCTTCTTGTTGCCGACCTCGCCGTCGACCTTCAGGACGCCGTCGTAGTTGCGGAACATGTGGTCGGCGACCGGGCGCGTGAACGCGTACTGCGTGTCGGTGTCGATGTTCATCTTCACGACACCGTTCTCCAGCGCGGTGAGGATCTCCTCCGGGGAGGAGCCCGAGCCGCCGTGGAAGACGAAGTCGAACGGCTGGGAGCCGGCCGGCTTGCCGTACTTGGCGGCGACGCCCTCGTTGAGCTCCTTCAGCAGCTCGGGACGCAGGACGACGTTGCCCGGCTTGTACACACCGTGCACGTTGCCGAACGACGCGGCCAGCAGGTAGCGGCCCTTGTCACCCAGACCGAGGGCCTCGGCGGTGCGGACGGCGTCGTCGACCGTGGTGTAGAGGGAGTCGTTGATCTCGTGCGTGACGCCGTCCTCCTCACCGCCGGTCGGGGTGATCTCGACCTCGAGGATGATCTTCGCGGCGCGGGCGCGCCCGAGGAGCTCCTGGGCGATGGACAGGTTGTCCGCGAGGGTCTCCGCGGAACCGTCCCACATGTGGGACTGGAAGAGCGGGTTGCGGCCGGCCTTGACACGCTCCTCGGACACCGCGAGCAGCGGGCGCACGTACCCGTCGAGCTTGTCCTTGGGGCAGTGGTCGGTGTGCAGCGCGATGTTCACGTCGTACTTCTCGGCGACGATGTGCGCGAACTCGGCCAGGGCGACCGCGCCGGTCACCATGTCCTTGCTGTGCTGGCCGCCCAGGAACTCGGCGCCGCCCGTGGAGATCTGGACGATGCCGTCGCTCTCCGCCTCGGCGAAGCCGCGCAGTGCCGCGTGCAGGGTCTGCGACGACGTGACGTTGATGGCCGGGTAGGCGAACTTCTCCGCCTTCGCCCGGTCCAGCATCTCGTTGTAGACCTCGGGAGTTGCGATGGGCATCTGTCCGCTCCTTAAGCGTGCGGTGTGGCGTACTGCGTGCTGTCGGCCCTGACCTGGAACCTTGGAAGCGACGTCATTGTCGCGCCCATCCTTCCAGACTCGGCCGCAAGGTCCATCCCGCCGTCCGCCCACTGGGCGGCGGCCGGCCCGTCAGTCGAGGCCGAGCTCGTCCTTGGCGTAGGCGAACAGGTACGGGACCCCGGCGCCCTCCTGGATCTTCTCGGCGGCACCGGTCGCCCGGTCGACGATGGTCGCGACGGCCACCACCTCCGCGCCGGCCTCGCGCACGGCCTCGACGGCGGTCAGCGGGGAGCCGCCGGTGGTGGAGGTGTCCTCGACGACGAGGACCCGGCGGCCCTCGATGTCCGGGCCCTCGACACGCCGCTGCAGCCCGTGTGCCTTGGCGGCCTTGCGCACGACGAACGCGTCCAGCTTCCGGCCCCGCGCGGCGGCGGCGTGCAGCATGGCGGCCGCGACCGGGTCGGCGCCCATGGTCAGCCCGCCCACCGCGTCGAACTCCAGCTCCGCGGTCAGGTCCAGCAGCACCTGCCCGACCAGCGGGGCGGCCTCGCCGTCGAGGGTGATGCGGCGCAGGTCGACGTAGTAGTCGGCCTCCAGACCGGAGGAGAGCGTCACCTTGCCGTGCACCACGGCCTTGTCCTTGATCTGCTGCAGCAGCGCGCCGCGTGTGTCCGTCATGCGGGTCAGCTTAAAGGCGGGTCCAGGTCCAGGTCGTCGAGGCCTCCAGCGGCTCCAGGGGGGTGACCAGGCGCGGATGGGTGTTCAGCCCGTCGGGCGGCCCGGTCTGCGGCTCCACGCAGACGGCCTCGCGCTGCTCGTCGTACACCACGACCCACTCCTCGCGGCTGGTCACCTTCAGCTCCAGCTGCCCCGGCCAGGTGAGGGTGACGTCGACGCCGCCGGGCATCCCGAAGCAGTCGTCCCACGGCCCCGGCCCCGGGTCGACGCGCCGCCCCGTCGGCAGGTGGTCCTCCCCCCGCTCCTCCTGCCAGGCGGGCGCGAAGCCGATCGCCACGTCCTCGCCTCCGAGGTCGCGGTTGAACCACGGGTGCCAGCCGATCTGCGCGGGGAAGGACGACTCGTACGTCTCCACGCCCATCGTCAGCGTCAGGGACCCCTCGGTGAGCGCGACCTGCTGCGTGACACGGCCCGGGTACGGCCACGGCTCGACGAGGTCGTACGTGAGGACGGCCTCGTCGGTGCTCTTGCGGGCGGTGTGCCAGGCGGCGTCGCGTGCGGTGCCGTGGATGGCGTGCGGCGGGGCGTTGAGCGGCATCTGCCGCACGGTGGCGCCGTCCCGGAACCGTCCCTCCCGGATCCGTCCGCACCAGGGCACCATCGGGAAGCATCCGAACCGCTCCCCCTGCCGCAGCAGTTCGACGCCCCCGACCCGCAGCCCACCGACCCGCCCGCCGTTCCCCGGCAGCACGTCCACTTCCGCGTCTCCCGCGGTCAGCGTGATGTGTTCGTTACTCACGTAACGACCCTACTGGGACGATCAAGAGGGCGTTGACCGCGCGCGAGCACCGTGGGCGGGCGCCGGGGGCACCGTGGACGGACGGGGACGCGGCGGGCGCCGGGGGCACCCCGGACGCCGTGGCACCACCGGGCGCCAGGGGTGCGGGCCTCGATGATCTGGGTCGGACCACGCGCGTGGCCACCGCGACCCGCCCGCCCGGCAGGGCTCAGTGGCGTCGGCGGAGGGCCCGGATCGCCACGACCGCCGAGGCGACCGCCAGGGCCGCCGCCGGGGCGGCCCAGCGCAGCGAGGCGGGGGACGAGGTCGTCTGCGGCGCGGGCACGGGGGCGTAGCGGCCACGGGGCGGGGCGTGGTCCACCTCCTCGGCGCTGCGGCCGATCATCGTCCGCCGGGCGTGGGCCGCCTCCGCGACGGAGTCCTCGTCGGCCTCATGGCCCTCGTCGTCCTCGTCGTCCTCGTCACCCTCGACGTCGTCAAGGGAGGGCGGCGGGATCTCCGCGTCGAGGAGGGGCACGCCGTCCGCGTCGGGGGCGGGCTCGTCCGGTGCGGGCGAGGAGGGCGGGGCGTCGTCCGCGTCCGGGGTGGTTTCGAAGTCGTTGGTGGCCTGAGGCTCGAAGTCCCCCGTGGACAGCAGTTCCGGGGACTCCGGGCCGTCGACGGGCCCGGACGACCGCTGCTCCGAGGGGGCCGCCACCTCAGGGGCGGAAGGTGCGTCCGGGCCGGGCGCCGCCTCCGGCCCAGGGGCCGTCTCCGGGCGGCCGCCGGTGGCCGACTCCGGTGTTCCGGCGTCCGGTCCCGGCCCGGACGGCTCCGCCGCCACCCGTCCCAGATTCTCCGCGAAACGGTTCAGCAGGCGGGTCACCGCCGCCGCCACCGCCTCCGGAGGCAGTTCCGTGACGCGGCCGTCGGCCGTCGCCGTGCCGGTGACGGCCAGGGTGCTGCCGGCGTCCGCGGGCCCCGGCCTCAGCCGGAGCGCCAGCGTCACCGCACCGCTGCCCCGGGCCTCCGACGCCTCGCCCTCGACGGCGTAGGAACCGTCGTCCCGCGCGGACACCCGTACGGCCCCCCGGTAGGTGACGGAGTGGCTGCCGACGCGGACCTTCAGGCGGCCGGCGACGGGCTCCGCGCCGGCGTCGTGCTGAAGCCCGGGCACCGCCCGGGCGACCCGCGCGGGGTCGTCCAGCACCTCCCTGAGCCGCTCCTCCTCGACCGGAACGAACACCTCGTGCTCCATGAGTGCGGAGCCTACCCAGACGACGCCGGGCTGCACCCCCGTCGGCGGGAAGTCGCGGCGCGTCGGTCCGTAGCGCGGTAAGGGCTCAGCCGGTGTACCGCGGGTGGATCAGCGTGGACGCCGGCAGACCGCGGACCCGGGTGTCCTCGGCGGCCCGGACGTCCGCCGCGAGGGAGGAGTCGGTGAGCGTGCGCGGGCGTGGCCCGGAGGGGTCCAGGCTCGGCTCGCGCGGAAGGTGGCGGGAGGCCAGCACGAACCCCCAGTCGTGGTGGACCTGGGCGGCGTCGACGGGGCCGCGGTCGGGCCCGGCGGCGAAACCTGCCCGGCGGCCGCGCACGCGGTAGGTGTCGGTGTGGAAGCCCGCCGCGCGGAGCGTCGCGTCCACCGTCCAGAAGTCCCGGGTGCGGGACGCCACCGCGCCCCCGTGCACCACGAGCCGCCCGCCGGGCGCCAGCACCCGCCGGGCCAGCCCGTAGAACTCCTGCGAGTACAGTTTCGTGCTCGCGGTGATCCCGGGATGCGGCAGATCCGAGACCACCACGTCGTACGCCGCCGGGGGCGCTCCCCGCAGCCAGTCGAAGGCGTCCGCGGTGGTCACCCGCACACGCGGGTCGTCGAGTGCGTGCGCGTTCAGCGCGGACAGCGCCGGGTCGTGGCGGGCCAGCCGCACCACGCCCGCGTCGAGTTCGACGACGTTCACCCGGCGCACTCCGGTGTGGCGCAGCACTTCGCGCACCGCCAGCCCGTCACCGCCGCCGAGGACGAGCACCCGCGGGTGCGGCCCGTTCATCGCGGGATGCACCAGCGCCTCGTGGTACCGGAGTTCGTCCCGGCCGCTGACCCGCAGCCGCCCGTCGAGGAACAGGTTCAGCGGCCGTCCGTCCCGGCCGCCGGTGAGCAGTACCTCCTGCACGTCCGTGTGCAGGGCCACCCGTACGTCCGAGCCGTACATGGCGTGCCGGGCGGCCCGTTCGAAGTCGTCGACCAGGACGGCGGCGGTACCGAGGATCGCGAGCACGCACACGTTGGCGGCCACCAGCAGCCGGCGGGCTCCGCGCGTGAGGTCCTGCCGGAACAGCCCGAGCACCAGCGCGCCGCCGACGACCGCGTTGACGGCGCCGGTGATCAGCGCACCGGTCAACTGTCCCAGCAGCGGCAGGAGGAGAAAGGGGAAGGCGAGCCCTCCCACCAGCGCGCCGACATAGTCCGCGGCGGACAGATCGGCCACCGCGCCCCCCGCGTCCTGCCGGCGGATCCGCTGGATCAGCTCCATCAGCAGCGGTACCTCGGCCCCGATCAGCAGCCCGGTGGCCAGCGAGAAGGCGACCAGCAGCGTGCGCGGACCGTTCGCCCACACGCCGCCCCAGTCACCCGTCCAGGCGAACACGGCGTACAGGGCCATCGCACTGCATCCGCCGACCAGCGCGAGGGCCGCCTCGACGGCGCCGAACCCGGCCGCCGCGTGCCGCCGCAGCCGCTTGGCGGCCAGGGAGCCGATGCCCATGGCGAAGACCATCACGGACAGCACGACGGAGGTCTGGGCGACCGAGTCACCCATCAAGTACGAGGCCAGCGCGACCAGTTCCAGCTCATACACCAGCCCGCAGGCCGCACAGACGAACACGCCCGCCAGGACCAGGAACCGTCCGGTGTCCTGCCGCACGGGCAGCCGCAACGAGCTCCCCCCGTCGCCGCCGGACCCCTCCCGGGACTGCGCGGAGCCGGACGGAGCGGGGGCCTGCGGTTCGATCACCCCAGCGACGTTACGTCACTGCTCCACCGCGCAACGTCACCCACACGCGTGATATTTGTTTACGGCCGCACCGCACCGGAACCAGCCAACGCCCGCACGCCCACCTTCGACCGCGTGGCCACCAGCTGCCCCTCCTGCGGGTACGCGTGCCAGGTCCGCCAGTGGACCTGGCCCTCGTGCCACTGGGCGAGCATCGCCGTGAACGCGTGCGGGCTGCCGGGAAAGACACCGGCCAGGCCCTGCGGATGGTCGGAGACCAGGGCGAGCAGCTCCTGGGCCCGGCCCGCGAACGACCCCGGGGTCAGCACCTCCACCCGCGCGGCGAACTCGTACTCCCAGTCGCCCGCCCGCTCGGCCACACCCAGGGGAAGCGGCGTACTGCTGCCCGGAATGCACGCCACCGTCTCCGAGCAGAGGCCCCGCTCCTCCTCCACCAGCACCTGGTGGGACGCGCCGAGCAGCCGCAACTGGAGCTTGACCCCGGCCAGTTCTAGATCGAGCGTGGCCAGCGCGGGTAGCGGCTCACGCCCCAGGGCCCAGGCGAGGTCGGCCGCACGCGTATCGGAATAGGCGGTGTTCAGGGTCGTGAGCATGGATCGGCTCCGCAAGCACACAAGGAGAGGGAGGAAGGGGTCCGCGCGCCCCGGTCACATCGGGGAACTCGGCGCGACAGCCCGGTCGCCCGGCTGGAAGAAGGGTCCGCGGGGGTCCGGGGGCTGCGCTGGTGATTTATAGGGAATCATGAACTGTGGCGCCACCACAGCGTTTTTACCCAACTTCGTGGGCTTTCCATCCCCGCGGGGGCTCCCCAGCTCAACTGTTCAACCCCTGAGTACGCCCTCGAGTGACGGCGTACGCCCTCTTCACGCACCGGCCCCGCACTCAACCGGAAGCGGAGGCCCCACCCCCGCACCGCACCCGGCGGGGCCCGCCCCAGTGCGGACCCCGCCGACGCGGACGCGCCTTCCCCCGAAGCGGAGGCGAGCTGCCCCGTGTCAGCCTCCTCCACCGCCGCATCCGCCGCCTCCGCCGCCTCCGCAGGACGACCCGCTTCCGCAGGACGAGCCACCGCCGGAGGACGAGCCGCAGCCGGCCCCGCCGCTGCCCCCGCCCTCGTTGTCGGACCACCAGCCGCCGCCGTTCCTGCCCCGCCGCCCCCTGGACGGGCCGGCGGCCCTGCGCCTGCTGGCCACACCGGACCCGACGAACAACAGGACGAGTACAGCCAGGATGATGCCGAAGGTCATGGCGCCACCCTCCTTTCGAATCCCCCGTGATCCCCCGAAGCAGCCCCCCGTGGGCGCCCCGCTCACGTGTGTGACCGGGAGATGCCCCCCGCCCGCGCGGCCCAAAGCAGAGTTGAGGAACTCCAGAGGTTGGGCGCAGGATGGCCGGCATGACCTCCAGCGCGCGTCCCCTCCTGAACCGCCGACTCGCCGAGTTCGGGACGACGGTCTTCGCCGAGATGTCGGCCCTGGCCCTGCGGACCGGAGCCATCAATCTGGGCCAGGGCTTCCCCGACACCGACGGACCCGAGGAGGTCAGGGAGGCCGCCGTACGGGCCCTGCGCGACGGCCGCGGCAACCAGTACCCGCCGGGCCCCGGCGTCCCCGAGCTGCGCACCGCCGTCACCGCCCACCAGCAACGCCACTACGGCCTCTCCTACGACCCCGACACCGAGGTCCTGGTCACCGCGGGCGCCACCGAGGCGATCGCGGCCGCGCTGCTCGCGTTGCTGGAGCCCGGCGACGAGGTGATCGCCCTCGAGCCGTACTACGACTCCTACGCGGCCTGCATCGCCATGGCCGGCGGCACCCGCGTCCCCGTCACGCTCCGCCCGCGCGAGGGCCGCTTCCACCTCGATCTGGACGAACTGCGCGACGCGGTCACCGACCGCACCCGCCTGCTCCTGCTCAACACCCCGCACAACCCGACCGGCACGGTCCTCACCCGCGAGGAGCTGACCGCGATCGCCGAGCTGGCGGTGGAGCGGGACCTCCTCGTGGTGACCGACGAGGTCTACGAGCACCTGGTCTTCGACGACGCCGAACACATCCCCCTGGCCACCCTCCCCGGCATGCGGGACCGCACGGTCACCATCTCCAGCGCGGGCAAGACGTTCTCCTTCACGGGCTGGAAGGTCGGCTGGGTCACATCGACGCCTGACCTGGTCACGGCCGTACGCTCGGCCAAGCAGTACCTGACCTACGTGGCGTCCGGGCCGTTCCAGTACGCGGTGGCGGAGGCACTGACGCTCCCTGACAGTTACTTCAGCGCGTTGTGTGAGGACATGCTGGCCAAGCGGGACCTGTTGTCGACGGGGCTTCGGGAGGCGGGCTTCGAGGTCTTCAGTCCCGCGGGTACGTACTTCATCACCACGGACATCCGCCCTCTCGGCGAGACGGACGGCTTCGCCTTCTGCCGGGCCCTCCCGGAAAGAGCCGGTGTGGTCGCGATCCCGAACGCGGTCTTCTACGACCACCGCGAGCAGGGCGCCCCCTTCGTCCGCTTCGCCTTCTGCAAGCGGACAGGCGTACTGGAGGAGGCCGCGCGCCGCCTCAAGACACTGGGCGCATAGGGCCCTGGGCCGTTGGGCTATTCAGTGTCCTTCGGGTGTCGCGGAGAGGCGTACACCAGGATCGCAGTCGAGGTGTCCGGGCTGACCAAGTAGCGAACCCGGCCGCCGCTGGTGATCTCGTACTCCCACTGCTCCAGCTCGGAGCCCTTCCATTCCCTGGTGGCGTGCCTGCCGCGGAGCTGGTGCCGACGGTTCCAGTTGGCCCGCGACAGCGGGTCTGTGCGAAGGGCTTCCAGGCAGCGATGCGCGTTCGGCAACGCCACCCGGCACAGCTCCTCCCAACCGGTCGCGGCCTCCGTCGTCCCGTGGATGACGTTCCAGCCACTCAGCGGAGGGACACTGACCCGATCGCCTTTCTTCGGGCTCACCCGTGCACCTCGACCGGGCCGAGGTCGACGTCACCGAGCGGACGGAGTGCTTCCCTGAGCTGGTCAGGGTCAGCGTTGATGCGGGCAGTTGCCCGCCACGAGACGATCGCTCGGTGCACAGCCTCCCTGGCACCCAGCTCAGCGGCGTCGGACAGCGCGTCCAGGAGCTCGACGGTGAATTCCCGGACTTCTTCGTCGTCCAGGTGACGCACCCACGGGAACACCTCAGGGAGCGCGAGCAGAAGCGACCTGGCGCCACCGTCCTGCTTCATCAGGGCAAGGAACAGCCGGGACGCCGTGGTCAGGTTTTCCTCGCTGCGCTCTGCGTGTATGGCCGTGGTCAGCACCATGTCGGGCGCGTCTCGGTGCGTGACACGCAGACACCCCAGGGCGGCGGCCCTCGCGGCGACCGCCTTCGGGTTCCGGGACAGATCGGTGAACGCGGTTGGCAGCCACGACGGGTCTTCCCTGCCCGAACCGCGGATCGATCACGACGGGGACGGACTCCGGGTACTGCCTGAGTCGCAGGCTGGTGGGGAAGTCGTCGTCGGGCCCCCAGTTCAGGTAGCGGAGGTACTCGGAGACCACCTCGTGGATGGGAGCCTGCCCGTCCCGGGCTCTGCGGAGATCCCCCAGCCCATGCTCGACGAAGATGTCCACGCCGTCCGTCGCGATCCGCTTCGACACAAGGCCGTAGGGAGTGTCGAAGGCGTCCCGTACGGCGGTGGCCGCTTCCCTGATCTCGCTCATCCGCAGTCCCAGGGTGCGCAGGGAACGGAGGACATGCGCCTCGGCCACCGCGATGAACGGCACCGAGGGCTGTCCCTTGCGCAGCGGTTCCACCTGGTGGACCAGCGGCGCCCCGGCGGCCCTGCTCTTCAGCCATGAAAGGAGCGTCGACTGCGGAATCTGCAGGTGAGAGGCTGTCTCCGTGGGGGTCAGAAGCCCGTCATCGAACCGATCAACCATGCCCCACCTCCTCCGTCTGTCATGTCCGCCAGCGGATCTCGTATCGTCCCACATCAAGTCTCCCGTCCGGCGAGCGATCACACACCCTCCGATCCGCTCAGCCGGCCGCACGAAGGAGACCTCCGACGAGCCGGCCTCGGCAGTCCCGGCAGCGTCCGGGTTCCGGTGCTCGGAAGGCGCGCTCGCAGCCGTCGCAGGTCTGGAAGGGCGGCACGGCCGAGCGGGCGGGGAGCGGCGAGAGGGAGGCCGGGGGTGGCGCGGGCAGCGGTGTCTCCCGGAGACGGAAGGCGAGGATGCCCACCGGACGGGTCAGGAACGGGTCCGGGAGTCCCGCCGTGAGCGATGTCCTGATCTGGGAGGGGGAGACGCCGGCCGCCAGCCACGCGGTGACGGCCGGTGCCAGACGCGCGGCCTCCCGCTCGGAGAGGACGAGACGTGGATCCACGCGGCGGAGGGAGGCCAGTACGGCGACTGCCCGAGGGTCGGCGTCCGCGAGCGCGGCCGGTTCTTCCGGCTGGTCCGGGGCGGGTACGGGAGTTGCCTGCGCGGCCGCCGAGGAGGGGACCGGGCGCTCGGCCGCGGACGGCTTGCGGGGCCGGGGCGGCCTCGGTGGCCCGTCCGGGTCCGGGTCCCTCCGCGGATCGCCGCCCGGTACGTCATAGAAGTACGTCCGGGTGCGGATCTGCCCGGTGGGCAGGCGTTCGCGGCGGCGCTCCAGGTATCCGGCGGCTTCCAGTTCCCTCAGTGCCCGGGAGATCAGGATCTCGCCCTCGGTGAAGTGCCCGCACAGGGCGGCGATGCTCACGGGGGTGCCGGTGGGCAGGGAGGCGATGTAGACCGCGACGCCGATGGTGACCGCGCTGCCGCGCCGCTGGGCTAGGGCGTTGGCGATCACGGTGAAGTCGGCCGTGAGGCGGGTGCGTACGTGGATCACGCCGGAGGTCGGAACTCCGGCGTCGGCGCGCAGGCGCGCGTTAGACTGCGAGTCAGCCATCGGGAAGGGGTTCTGCTTCCTGATCGGTGAGGCCCTCGTTCGGGATGCCAGTCCCGGCCGGGGGCCGTATCTGTTTGCGGTTGTCGAGCTTGTTTCGGCGAACGTAGCCGTCCGCGTCCCGCGCCTGCAAGCCGGTCACTCGCACGAGTGACGCGGGCCGTCCGACGGGGAGGGTGGGCGGGCGGGTAGTTCTTTCTCCCGGTTCTTTAGGGAGGTCAGCGGCCCACCGGACCCTCGCGAACGAGGAACCGGCGGGCCCGGAAGACGGACGGTGACCGGGGCCCGGCCTACTCAGGCACGGTGGTGTTCGGCCTTCAACTCACCATGAAGGCGGCCCAGGACGCTGCTTCGAAGGACAGCACCGGGCCGTGCGGGACCTTGCTGTCACGGACGGGGACGACGGCCCGGAACCCGTCGGCCACCTCCACGCAGTCGCCGCCCTCCTGATTGCTGTAGCTGCTCCTGCGCCACACGACGCCGTTCAGATCGGGACGGGACGTTCGCTCCACGATGGTTGTCCTCCCTCACGGATCGGATCATGTCGAGCGACATGAGTGGGGGCAGAGCTGCCGCCCGCAGCCGATCGTAGGTCAGCGCGAGACTCCTGACCTCGTCCGGTTCCTCGATGAGTTGCCCGTAGACGCGGGCGGCAGCTTCGAGGCGGCGGCGTCCGCGACCTCGACCCGGACCAGGCCTGCCCCCTCGTCGAGGATGAGTCGCAGGCTGAAGTGGTGTCCAGGGAATGGACACGCATCCTAGCCCTGCGCCGGGTTGCTGTTCAGCTTGCGCCGCTCCCAGCGGTTCGGGTGACGGACGACCACTCCCGCCACGCCGCCGGACCCGGTGAGCCGGATCAGCGGGGTTCCCGGGAGCCGGTCCGACGTGGTCTTGTCCTTCAGGCCGCCGAAACCGGGGTCCATGGCGCTGGTGTCCACGGCCCAGCCGTCGGGGAGGACGATCGTGACACCGGCCGCCTCCCCGTACGCCTCCACCATGACCTCCGTGAGGCGGCACTCGACCCGGGTGAAGTCGATCTTCACCCCCGCCATGCCGCCGTGAGCGATCACGTGCGCGGGGACCTCCCAGCGCCCTGGGCCCCGGGACGCTCCGTGGAGGCCGCCCTTGAGTACCAGGGGCGGCCGGTCCCCGGCGGACTCCTGCCCCGGCAGATCGGCGGTGAGGACGGCCAGCTCGGCGTAGGTCTTGGACGTGAGCGCCTGCTCCAGGCGGGCATCCAGCTCGTCGAGATCGATGCGCCCCTCGGCTGCCGCGTCGCGCAGCCGCTCCACCACCGCTTCCCGGTCGTCGTGGGAGGCGCGGAGTTCGCCCGAGGGAGCGGGGCGCGAAAAGGGCTCCGGAGGCTGGGCTGTCATGGCCACAAGAATAAGCAGCCGGCGGACCGAACGGGCCGGGACCGCGGGCCGGGACCGCAGCCGGGATCCCGGCCGCGGCACGAGAAAGCCCGCCCCCCGGGACCGGCCGTGGTGCGGCCGGTGTCAGGGGGCGGGCTCTCCCCGCATGCGGCGCGTACCTGCCGGCACCCGCCGAAACGTCCTGCTCGGAGACGGACTACTCGTCGTCCCCGGGCTTGTCCGCCTCGTTGACGTC
The DNA here is from genome assembly GCF_055569765.1 of Streptomyces sp. NPDC031365. Classification (NCBI taxonomy): domain Bacteria; kingdom Bacillati; phylum Actinomycetota; class Actinomycetes; order Kitasatosporales; family Streptomycetaceae; genus Streptomyces; species Streptomyces sp. NPDC031365. The sequence continues at coordinate 250,440 of NZ_JBVIIM010000010.1, forward strand.
CTGCTCCAGGCCGAGCTGCTCGACGAGCCACTTGTCGAACTCGATCGCGGCCCGCACCCAGCTGACCGTCGAGGAGACGAAGTGCTCCAGGCTGACGCCCATGCCGATCAGCATCTGGGCCTCACCGATGAGGCGGACCGTGCCGTCGTCGTGGGTGTGCGTGTAGACCTTGGGCCACAGGGTGCGCCGGTTCCAGTCGTCGATGGACTCGAGCAGCTGGGGCTTCTCGTCGATCTGGTGCGGCCGGTCGTAGAACGTCCGGACGGAGAAGATCTGCTGGTCGTCCTCCCCACGGAACATGAAGTAGGTGCGGAACTGCTCCCACGGCGCCGCGAGGTCACCCTCGTCATCGACGACGTACTTCAGCTCCATCTGGTCGAGGAGCTGCTTCACGAGGTCCTGATCCGGGACGACGGGGCCCGCCGGTCCTTGCGGCTGCGGCTCGGGCTGGCCCCCGAAATTCGGAATCGAGGACGGGTCGATGGTCATACTGGGACACTCCTACGTCGTCTGGCGTCCGGCCGTCGCTGAGACCAGACGTACTCCCACCCTCTCTCTCTTGCCCCGTGCCCGGCAACCTGCCCCGGCCGACAGCGACGATCGGAATCGGCCGTCGGCACGAACGGCCGCGTCCCGCCCCGGCCTCCTGGCCGGAGCGGGACGCGGGAGCTACAGCGTCTTGCCCGTCGCCGGTCCCACCAGCAGCCCGTCCTCGACGCGGTCCACGCGGACCGTGTCGCCGTCCTTGATCTCGCCGGAGAGGATCTCCTTGGCGAGGCGGTCGCCGATGGCGGTCTGGACGAGGCGGCGCAGCGGGCGGGCGCCGTAGGCGGGGTCCAGGCCCTCCTCGGCCAGCCAGGCCAGCGCCTCGGGGGTGACGTCCAGGGAGAGGCGGCGTTCGGCGAGGCGGCGGGAGAGGGACTCCAGCTGGAGCTTCGCGATGCGTTCCAGTTCGGGCTTGGTCAGGGCGGAGAAGACCACCAGGTCGTCGAGGCGGTTGAGGAACTCGGGCTTGAAGGAGGACCGGACCACCTCCAGGACCTGTTCCTTCTTCTCCGCCTCGGTGGTCATCGGGTCGACCAGGTACTGGCTGCCCAGGTTGGACGTCAGCACCAGGATGGCGTTGCGGAAGTCGACGGTGCGGCCCTGGCCGTCGGTGAGGCGGCCGTCGTCGAGGACCTGGAGCAGGATGTCGAAGACCTCGGGGTGGGCCTTCTCGACCTCGTCGAGGAGCACGACGCTGTACGGGCGGCGGCGGACCGCCTCGGTGAGCTGGCCGCCCTCCTCGTAGCCGACGTAGCCGGGGGGCGCGCCGACCAGGCGGGCGACGGAGTGCTTCTCGCTGTACTCCGACATGTCGATGCGGACCATCGCCCGCTCGTCGTCGAAGAGGAAGTCGGCGAGCGCCTTGGCGAGTTCGGTCTTGCCGACGCCGGTGGGGCCGAGGAAGAGGAAGGATCCGGTGGGGCGGTCGGGGTCGGCGATCCCGGCCCGGGAGCGGCGTACGGCGTCGGAGACGGCGCGTACGGCCTCGGTCTGGCCGATGAGGCGCTTGCCGAGTTCGTCCTCCATGCGGAGCAGCTTCTGGGTCTCGCCCTCCAGCAGGCGGCCGGCCGGGATGCCGGTCCAGGAGGCGACGACGTCGGCGATGTCGTCGGCGCCGACCTCCTCCTTGACCATGGTGTCCACGGCGACCTCCTCCTCGGCCTCGGAGGCGGCCACCAGGTCGCGTTCCACGCCCGGGATCTCGCCGTAGAGCAGCTTGGAGGCGGTGTCGAAGTCGCCGTCGCGCTGGGCGCGTTCGGCCTGGCCGCGCAGTTCGTCGAGCTTTTCCTTCAGTTCGCCGACGCGGTTGAGGGACTGCTTCTCCTTCTCCCATCGGGCGTTGAGGCCGCGCAGTTCCTCCTCCTTGTCGGCGAGGTCGCGGCGGAGCTTGTCGAGGCGTTCCCGGGAGGCCGCGTCGGTCTCCTTGCCGATGGCGAGTTCCTCCATCCGCAGCCGGTCGACGGCGCGCTGGAGTTCGTCGATCTCGACGGGCGAGGAGTCGATCTCCATGCGGAGGCGGGAGGCGGCCTCGTCGACGAGGTCGATGGCCTTGTCGGGCAGGAAGCGGGAGGTGATGTAGCGGTCGGAGAGGGTGGCGGCGGCCACGAGGGCGCTGTCGGCGATCTGGACCTTGTGGTGGGCCTCGTAGCGGCCCTTGAGGCCGCGGAGGATGGCGATGGAGTCCTCGACGGACGGTTCGGCGACGAGGACCTGCTGGAAGCGGCGCTCCAGCGCCGGGTCCTTCTCGATCCGCTCGCGGTACTCGTCGAGGGTGGTGGCGCCGACCATGCGCAGTTCGCCGCGGGCGAGCATGGGCTTGAGCATGTTGCCGGCGTCCATGGCGGAGTCGCCGCCGGCACCCGCTCCGACGACGGTGTGCAGCTCGTCGATGAAGGTGATGATCTGCCCGTCGGAGTCCTTGATCTCGGCCAGGACGGTCTTCAGCCGCTCCTCGAACTCGCCGCGGTACTTGGCGCCGGCGACCATGGCGCCGAGGTCGAGGGCGACGAGCCGCTTGTTCTTCAGCGACTCGGGGACGTCGCCCTTGATGATGCGCTGGGCGAGGCCTTCGACGACGGCGGTCTTGCCGACGCCGGGCTCGCCGATGAGGACGGGGTTGTTCTTGGTGCGGCGGGACAGCACCTGCACCACGCGCCGGATCTCCTGGTCCCGTCCGATGACGGGGTCCAGCCTGCCTTCGCGGGCGGCGGCGGTGAGGTCGGTGCCGAACTTCTCCAGGGCCTTGTACTGGCCCTCGGGGTCAGCGGTGGTCACCCGGCGGGCTCCCCTCGTCTTCTGGAAGGCGTCCTGCAGTTTCTTCGCGGTGGCACCCTGCTTCGAAAGCACCGCGCCGGCGGCTCCGCCCTTGGCGGCGATGCCGATCAGGAGGTGCTCGGTGGACAGGTACTCGTCGCCGAGGTCGCGGGCGCGGGACTGGGCGTCGGCGATGACGGCGAGCAGCTCACGGTTGGGCTGCGGCGGCGCCACGGTGGACCCGGTGACGCTCGGCAGGCCGGCGAGGGCCCGCTCGGCGCCGGCGCGTACGGCGGCCTGGTCGGCGTCGACCGCGGCGAGCAGGTCCGTGATGTTCTCGTTCTCCTGCCCGGCGAGCAGGGCAAGCAGCAGATGGGCGGGGGTGAGGTCGGGGTGCCCCTCGGTCACGGCCCGGTTTCCGGCTGCGTTGATCGCGTCCCGGCTCCGGTTGGTCAGCTCGGCGTCCACGTGTCCGTTCTCCTCCTTGGCGGCCTTCGGTGACCCTCAGCGTGGCCCTCTGCGGGCTCCGCGGCTGACTCGGTCAACGTACACAAACTTGAGTCTATTCCACTCAAGGTGGTGGGTGGGAGTGCGGCAGGGGCTAAGTTCCGGGGTCATGGCCCTCACGTATTCGGTGGATCCGGGCGATCCGGACGCGTCGTACCTCAGCTTCTGGCGCGAGCGGCACCTGTGCACACTGACCACCCTCCGTCCGGACGGCACCCCGCACCTGGTACCCGTCGGGGTGACCTACGACCCCGGGGCGCGGCTCGCCCGGGTCATCACCAACGGGACGAGCGCCAAGGTGCGCCACGTGCTGGCGGCGGGGGCGGAGGGCGCGCCCGTCGCGGTCTGCCAGGTGGACGGCAGGCGGTGGGCCACGCTGGAGGGGCGCGCGGTGGTCCGTGCGGAGCCGGAGCGCGTCGCGGAGGCGGTGCGGCGGTACGCGGAACGCTACGGACGGATGCCGTCGCCGAATCCGGCCCGGGTGGCCATCGAGATCACGCTCACCCGCGCGATGGGGCGCGGATGAGGCGGGCGGTGCGGTTCGCACCGCCGAGCGATGGATTCCGGCCGTCGAACACGCGCACTCGCGACCGCGACAGCCGGAAATATCCCGCAAAACTGCAGCGGGGGGGGGGGGGGGGGGGGGGGGGGGGGGGGGGGGGGGGGGGGGGGGGGGGGGGGGGGGGGGGGGGGGGGGGGGGGGGGGGGTGGGGAGCGGGCGGGGGGGGGGGGGGGTAGTGG